>NZ_JBTKVD010000013.1:0-78158 GCF_054454555.1 Acinetobacter sp. ANC 4636
ATAGTCCTTGCCATCGATATGGCGGGTTTCTTTACCTTCAGCCAGTAACGTGCCATAGCCTGTAGGCGTAAATACTGCACCCAAGCCCATACCCGCAGCCTGAATACGACAAGCGAGGTTGCCTTGAGGCACCAGTTCCAGCTCGATTTTGCCTGCACGATATAGCTCATCGAACACCCAAGAGTCAGACTGGCGTGGGAAAGAACAGATGACTTTTTTCACAGCGCCTGCTTTGAGCAATTTCGCCAGACCATAGTCGCCATTACCTGCATTGTTGCTGACAATGGTCAGGTCTTTGATGCCCAAATCCAGCAAGCCATCAATGAGTTCGGCAGGCTGACCTGCGGTGCCAAAGCCACCAATCATGATGGTCGAACCATCTTTAATTTGCGACAGCACTTCTGTTATAGAAGCTGAACTTTTGTCAATCATAATATTTCCTAATCAAACCTTACTGTGCTTGAACTTTAAAGAATGCGTTGTTTTGAAGCTCAAAATGAAATGGGCAAGCATGCCGATACAAATGCCCCAAAACACCGAACTTAAACCAAGAAAATGCATACCTGAAACACTGGCTAAAAATGTGATCACGGCAGATTCACGTTGCTGTTCGTCACGCAGTGCAATGGTTAAGTTGTTGGTAATGGCACTGAGCAATGCCAAACCTGCTAAAGCTGCAATTAACTCTTTGGGAAATAAGCTAAATAACAACACAATACTACTGGCAAACAATCCACCAAGCAGATAGAACAGCCCATTGGCAATACCTGCAATATAGCGGCGCTGCGGCTGTTCATGACAATGTTCACTCATACATAGTGATGCAGTAATTGATGCCAAAACAATACTAATGCCACCCGTACATGCAACGAGTAATGAGGCCAGACTGGTCGTGCCAATCACGGTACGCCCAGACACCTCATAATCATGCAATTTAAACAGCGCCATGCCTGGTAAAAATTGTCCTGTAATACTCACCAAGATAAGAGGTAAAGCAAAATTGAGCGTCGATGCCCATGTCCAGTGTGGGCTAATCCATTCGGGAACAGTCAGTGACAATTGCAAAGCCACAGGATGTAATTTCCCGAGAAATAGACTAAGGAGAATGCCCGTACACAAGACCCATAACATGCTATAACGCGGGTTGTAACGTTTGGCACACAGATACACCACGAGCATGGTAAATACGATGGTCGGCATATGATTGGTGGCTTGAAATACACCTAAACCAAATTGAAATAAAATACCTGCCATCATACCTGCGGCAATACCCGATGGAATCCAGCGCAACAAACGATCAAATGAACCACTGACACCAATCAGCAGCATGACGACTGCTGCGGTTATATATGCAGCAACGACTTCATTTAAACTAATATGTGGAAATAACGTCACCAAGAGCGCTGTGCCTGGTGCTGACCATGCGGTAATTACAGGCACTTTGTAACGAATTGACAGGTAAATTCCTGAAATGGCAGCGCCAATCGAAATGCCCCAAATCCATGAACTGAGCATATGTGAATCGATCTGCGCTTGTTGAGCCGCCTGAAAAAAGATAACCAATGGCCCAGAATAAGAAATCAATACAGCCAGAAAACCTGCAATGGTGGCTGAAATTGACCAATCTTGTTTGAGGGACTGGATCAGATTAGACATCGTATGCCTCCATGCTCACGATATTATTCATTCTGAATTTAACCGAGGTCACCACCGCCGACAGGTACAACACTACCTGTAATATACGAAGCTTCATCAGACGCAAGGAAAGTAATCACATTGACTTGTTCATCAATTGTGCCGTAGCGTTTAAGGAACGTACGATCCACAGTTTGATCTACAACTTCTTGCATCCACGCTTTGTCCTGTTCAGACATTGGTGCGCTATTACGCGGCACTTTACGTGGCGGAGCTTCTGTTCCACCTGTTGCCACAGCATTCACGCGAATCCCATCATCAGCATGTTCAAATGCCAAAGATGCAGTTAAACCATTTACACCACCCTTTGCAGCAGAGTAAGGAATACGGTTAATACCACGCGTTGCTACAGAAGATACGTTTACAATGGCACCAGACTGCTGAGCGATCATGCTCGGCAATACGGCATGGCAGCACCACAGGGTTGGAAATAGTGAGCGGCGAATCTCCTTCTCTACTTCTTCAGGTTTGAACTCCTGAAAAGGTTTCATCCAGATTGCGCCACCCACGATATTGAGGAGTACATCCACACGGCCATATTTTTCCAAGGCAGCATCAACAACTTTCTCTGCACCTTCGAACTGTTCCAGATCTGCACGTACCGTGATAGCTTCACCGCCAGCATCAATGACTTCTTTAAGGACGTCTTCGACATACTCGGAAAAATCTGCCATGACAACTTTTCCGCCTTCACGGGCAACGCGTAGAGCTACACCACGACCAATACCTTGTGCCGCACCTGTGACAATAACCACTTTATTGCTGAAACGTTGTTGACTCATCTTTACTTCCTTATCTTGCATGAATGAACCATGTTAAAATTTAGTTCGCAGAGAATTTCTCGAACAAGAAGTTAGCAGGTTTCACGCCTTCTTTATCTAACCAGCCACGCACTGCTTCAACCATTAGCACTGGACCACAAAGGTAGATATCAACATCACCGCGATTGAGCCATTCATTGTCGACATGTCCAGTCACATAACCTTTACGTTCATGTGCAGATTCTGGGTTAGCAACGACTGTACGGTATTCAAACCATGGGAATTTCGCTTGCATTTCATTCAAGCGTTCGATTGCAACCAAGTCAAAGTCATTGGTTACACCAAACACAAGACGTACAGGTTGTTCAGAACCTTTTTCTTCCAGTACTGAAAGCATAGATAAGAACGGTGCAATCCCTGTACCGCCAGCCAGCATAAGAACTGGACGAGTCACGCTACGTAAATAGAAGCTACCAAATGGACCAGTGAAAGTCATTTTGTCGCCTACTTTTGCAGTTTGGCTGAGGAAACTACTCATTTTGCCATTTGGTACGTTACGAACAACGAAACCTGTTTGACGATCGCCTGGTTTAGAACTGAATGAATAAGAACGAGTTTCAGTTGTGCCAGGGATACCAACATTGACATATTGACCCGCAAGGAAGTTGATGTCTGGTTCTGCTGCATCAAGTTCAATGCCAAAGGTAATCGTAGAATCAGACAGGTTTTCAACCGAAGTTAACGTACCTTGATATGTATGAATTTCAGTTTTACATACATCTGAAGTTGCGTGAATCTGGAAAACTGCATCTGATGTAGGGCGGCATTGACAAGCCAGAATATAGCCTTCTGCGGCTTCTTCAGGCGTTAATGCATCTTCAATATAAGTGTCTTCAGGCATGTCATATGAACCTGATTCACAAAACGCTCGGCAGGTCCCGCAAGCACCGTCACGGCAGTCTAGCGGAATATTGATCTTTTGACGGTAAGCAGCATCAGATAGTGTTTCACCATCTGTAACACTGATAAAACGTGTAACGCCATCTTCAAATTGAAGTGCAACATTGTGGTTTGACATGGCTGAATATCCTATATAAAGCTTTAAAACTAGACCTTTCAACCAATTTTCCATTTGATTGAAAGGTTTTTCCTTGCTGTATGAACAGCTTTAGAGATGGTAAATATCGATAACCTGATTAATGTAATCGTTTTTCAACACGACATATTTGTTGACGATTTTTGGCTCATCACCAGAAAAATCAATTACATAACGAGACATACCGAAATAGCTATAGCTAGTTTTGTAACGGAAACTTAAAGTATTCCAGTTAAAACGAACTGTAACTAAATCACCATCTTGTTCCACAATTTCAATATTGCTAATGTTGTGGCTAGTACGCGTATCTGGCATGGTTGCAGATGAGCGTTCTGTTTTGATACGGAACACACGATCTTCTAAACCTTGACGATCTGGGTAGAAAATCAATGAGATTTCAGACTGTGGGTCTTGGGTTAGCTTGTCATCATCATCCCAAGCTGGCATCCAGAATTGTGCAGTTGGTGCATAACATTGCAACCAGTTATCCCATTGTTCGTCATCTAAAAAACGTGCTTCGCGATAGAGGAACTGAGCAATATTTTCTAGCGTAATCGTGCTCATGCGTTTTCTCCTTCAGTTACAGCCATTTCTTTTTCAGTCGCAATTGCTTTTTTCATGAGTTTTAACCAGTATTCATGTTGAGCAAGGTACAAACCTTCATCTTCAGTTTTGATACCAGAAAGTTTTGGTTTTAGACCAATTTCATTCGCAGCATCATCTGGTCCTTGAACCCAGTGTTTTGCACCACGGCTCATGTCGTTCCATTCAAGGGCGATTCCTGCATAACCTGCTTGGCATGCACGGAATTCTTCCAAGTCATCTGGAGTTGCCATGCCTGACGCATTAAAGAAGTCTTCGTACTGGCGAATGCGGCGTGCACGTGCTTCAGGTGCTTCACCCTTAGGCGCGATACAGTAAATGGTGACTTCAGTTTTATCTACAGACAATGGGCGAAGAACACGGATTTGTGAACCGAACTGATCCATGAAGTAAACGTTTGGATACAAGCAAAGGTTACGAGAACGCTCGATCATCCATTTTGCCATTGCAGCGCCATAACGCTCAGTGTATTCGTCTTTTTTCGGGAAGTTTGGACGGTCTTCAGGGTTTGCCCATTGTGTCCAAAGCAACATGTGGCCATTTTCAAAACCGTAAGAGCCACCACCTTGTTTACCCCAGGCACCAGCGCTCATAGCACGAATGTTATCGCCACCTTGTTTTTCTTTACGTTGCTGCGTAGTTGCAGCATAGTTCCAGTGTACAGCAGACACGTGGTAACCATCGGCACCGTTTTCAGCCGTGAGTTTCCAGTTACCTTCATAAGTATACGTAGACGCACCACGAAGAACTTCAAGACCGTCTTCAGATTGACCGACGATCATGTCAATGATTTTAGTTGCTTCACCCAAGTATTCTTCAAGAGAAGGAACATCAGGGTTTAAGCTACCAAACAAAAAGCCTTTATAGCTTTCAAAACGAGCAACTTTTTTCAAGTCATGTGAGCCATCTTGATTAAAGCAGTCTGAATAACCCGCATCGCTTGGGTCTTTAACCTTAAGCAATTTTCCTGAGTTATTGAATGTCCATCCATGAAATGGGCAGGTATAAGTGGCTTTATTACCACGTTTATTACGGCAAAGCTGTGCACCACGGTGCGAACAAGTGTTAATCATTGCATTAAGTTCACCATTACGGTTACGTGCAATAATGATCGGCTGACGTCCGATATAAGTAGTGTAGAAATCGTTATTATTCGGAATTTGGCTTTCGTGTGCCAAGTATACCCAGTTACCCTCAAAAATATATTTCATTTCAAGGTCAAAAATGTCCTGATCGGTGAAAACAGAACGATGGAGTTTAAATTCACCTGTTTCATAATTTTCAACAAGTAATTCATCGATACGATCTAAGTGACTGGTATTGATTACAGGAATACGTGGCATGTCCGTTCTCCGACTTTCCAAAAGTTAGGAAGTCACCAAAACGCTTGAGTGTAAAAAATTAAGCGTTTTGGTTCCTTAAGATATGGTGAGTTAAGCGCTTGCGCGACGACGTTCAACTTCAGTAGAAGGAGCGCCAGTTTTGTCTTTTTGCAGCACAACATTGAACTGGATGTGTTTGAAAGGACCTTTCAAACCGCGACGTGCAATTTCAGCTTCGTCAGTTACATCAACAGCAGTTGCAACTAGGCCTTCACGAGTACCGAATGCAAAGTCGTCCCAAAGGTATTTGTCACCTTCGATGTTGAACTGAGTCGTCAATTTACGGTGACCTGGTGCAGAGATGAAATAATGCACGTGTGCAGGACGTTGACCGTGACGAGAAATCTGGTTCAACACACCTTGTAGTGGGCCTTCAGGGTTCAAGCCATAACCTACTGGCATAGTTGTTTGCGCAGTGTAGTTACCGTTTGCATCAGATAAGATTGTACGACGCAAGTTGAAGTGAGACTGTGACTTGTCGAAGAACGAGTAGTTACCATGGCTGTTTGCATGCCACATTTCAACTTTCGCACCAGGAATGATGTCACCATCAGTATCTGTTACTGTACCGTCGATGATCAAAGTTGCGATTTTACCTTCTTCAGAACCGTCGTCCATACGTGCAAAACCAGTAGATTCAGGTGCACCAGCAACGTATAAAGGACCTTCAATCGTACGTGGTGTACCACCTGTCAAGCCAGCTTTAGCATCAGCTTCATCGGCACGAAGGTCAAGGAAGTGTTCAAGACCTACCGCAGAACCCATAAGTGCGAGTTCATCAGCTTTAGCGATATCGATCATAGTTTCGATACCTTTCCAAACTTCAGACTGGCTGAGGTCAAGATCTTCGATTGCTTGGAACAAATCCGTAACCAAACGTACAAGAACTTGCTGTACACGTGGATTTACTGGACCTTCAGAAGTGTCCACGTTACATGTTTTAACTATATTTTCAATTGTTTGGCGATCCATATAAATTCTCCTTGAATATGAATACTGGCTAATTGTGGCAAGCTATTCCTAAAAGCTGGCAAATGTTGCTAACCACATCCTTGTTTAAAAACTAAATTCTGTCCGTGCCTGTATCGACTAGCGATCATCTTCACGAATAGATGACGGGTGACGATTAAGTGCCATCACTTCAACATTCATGTATGGGTACAATGGCAACCCTTGTAAAATCTGGTGCAATTCTTCATTGCTCTCAACATCAAAAATACTGATGTTGGAATACTGCCCTGTAATACGCCAAATATGGCGCCATTTACCTTGACGTTGCAATTCCTGTGAGTAGGCTTTTTCAACAGCTTTGATTTCAGCTGCTTTCTCTACTGGCATATCTAATGGAATATTGACATCCATGCGTACCTGAAAAAGCATATGCGCGACTCCTTTTAAACCTTACTTACGACGTAATTGATCAATTTTATCTTCATCCACTTCAATCCCAAGCCCAGAACCTGTTGGAATCTTAAGCTCAAAGTTTTCATATTGGAGTGGAGTTTTGAGAATGTCCTGAGTCAGTAGCAATGGCCCAAATAACTCAGTGCCATAGGCAAGCGATTCAAATGTTGAAAAAGCATGTGCTGAAGCAATTGTGCCAATAGGACCTTCCAGCATCGTACCGCCATACAGATCAATACCTGCAAGCTTGGCAATTTTGGCAACTTCACATGCTTCGATCAGACCCGCAGACTGATTAATCTTGACAGCAAAAACATCTGCACCATGCTGTTTAGCAAGACGGTATGCACTATCTGGTCCAGTTAATGCTTCATCTGCCATAATCGCGACATCAAAACGCTGGGTTAAACGAGCAAGAGCATTTGTATTTTCAATTGCACAAGGTTGTTCGATTAAATCAATGCCGCCATCTTGTAACTGTTGAATTCCTTTAATGCATTCAATTTCAGACCAGGCACGATTGACGTCTACACGAACACTAATGTCATCACCAAGCGCTTTTTTAATTGCAATAACGTGATCAACATCTTGTTGTAATTTGTTGGCACCAATTTTTAGCTTGAATGCATTGTGACGTTTAATCTCAATGAGTTGCTGCGCTTCAGCAATATCTTTCGCAGTATCGCCAGAAGCTAAAGTCCAAAGCACAGGTAAGGCATCACGTAAACGACCACCAAGTAATTCGCTGACTGGAACACCTAAGCGTTTACCCTGAATATCAAGCAAAGCCGTTTGAATTGCACATTTCGCAAAACGGTTACCATTAATGCTCTTACGAATCATTTTTAATGTTTGAGCAATATTCAAACCTTTAACTGATTTCAATAAAGGTGCGAAATAAGTTTCAACATTTGTTTTTACACTTTCTGGGCTTTCTTCACCATAATTCAAACCGCCAATAGTGGTTGCCTCACCCCAGCCAATAAAACCATCGTCTGTTGTAATTTTTACCAATACCAATGTTTGTGTACTCATCGTTGCAACAGAGAGTTTATGTGCACGAATTGTTGGTATATCAATCAGAATTGTTTCAATGGATTTATACATGGTCTTTAGTGTCCAAAACATTCTTGCTTGTGTATACTTTAAATGAATGATTAATTTATGTGAAAGACTGTTTTTGCATTTTTATATATCTTTTAGGTATGGAGTAAGGGTATGGAATTACGTCATCTGCGCTATTTTGTGGCGGTGGTAGAGGAGCAAAGCTTCACAAAAGCAGCTGAACGATTGTTCATTGCTCAACCTCCCCTTAGTCGGCAAATTCAGAATTTAGAGCAAGAGCTTGGAATTCAGTTATTTGAACGGGGAAGCCGCCCTTTAAAAACAACACCCGCAGGGCAATTCTTTTATCAGCATGCCATTAAACTTTTGTCGAATGCAGAACAAATGGTATCAATGACTCAGCGCATTAATGCTGTACAGACCACCATTCGTATTGGTTTTGTCAGCTCATTATTATTTGGTTTATTACCTAGAATTATTTATTTATATCGACAAAAGCATCCTGAGTTAAAAATCGAGCTGATTGAAATGGGTACGCAAACACAAATTGAGGCATTAAAAGATGGGCGAATCGATGTTGGATTTGGGCGCCTTAAAATTAGTGATCCTGCAATTAAACGTGTTTTATTACGCAATGAAAAACTGACTGTCGCAGTACACGCCAGTCATCCACTCAATCAACATAAAGATAAAGGGGTTCATTTAGCGGATTTAGTGGATGAAAATATTTTACTTTACCCGTCTACTGCCAAACCAAATTTTTCAACACATGTGCTCTCTATTTTTTCAGAGCATGGTTTAGAGCCGCAAAAATTAACAGAAGCTCGTGAAATTCAACTGGCTTTAGGGTTAGTGGCTGCAGGTGAAGGCGTTTGTATTGTGCCTGAGAGTACAAATAGTATTCAGTTAGCTCAATTGAATTACTTACCATTAATTGATCCAAATGCTTTAAGCCCTATATTTTTGGCTATTCGTAATATGGAAGATAGTAATTATATTTATACTTTATTTGAAACAATTCGGCGTATCTATGATTATGAAGGATTTCTCTATGATGATTATATTGATTTTAAGAATTTTTAATTTGCTTAGGCTATTATGATTACTAAATTTTAAAAGATTGTAGCACAGAGGTATTCTTATAAGAGCTTTTGTGCTGCTCCATTAAGTTGTTAGCTAGATGATATAAATGAGTTTTCATAATAAATAGACTTTTTCCATAATTGTTTATGTTCTTTTTTATATTGAGATATAAAGCAGATTTATAAAAACATTGGATGCATATTTATAATTTTTTAGCTGAAATATTTAAAATTACCCGTTTTATTTTTTTATTACTCTACTTAGGCTATTTTAATGATTAACGTAATAAACCTTGTGGCTGTAATATGATGATTGCAGCACCGACAAGTACAATGATCCCACCCAAAACATCCCAACGGGTTAAGGCCACTTGATCAACAAAGCGTAGCCAGAGCAAGGCCGTAAAAATATAAACCCCACCATATGCTGCATAAATTTTACCTGAAGCGGCAGGATGCAATGTCAGTAACCAAACAAATAACATCAGGCTGATTGCCGTTGGCAGCCAGAGCCATACACTCCTCCCCTGATTCAAAATTAAATAAGGGAAATAACACCCAAGTAGTTCAGCAATTGCTGTAATAAGAAATAACCCAAATACACGAAGTATTTGGGTTATAGGTAAAATTTCATTCATAAATAATTATGCAGGTTCAGCAGTTTGATCTTCAAATACAATAAGTTGTAGACCAACATCCTTCCCATTCTCTTTTTTAACAGTCACAGCAACATTGCCGCCATATTCTGCTAACTCTCCAAACAGGATCATTTCAGCCAATGGTTTTTTCAAGTGTTCCTGGATAAGACGCTGCATTGGGCGAGCCCCCATGAGGCGATCATAGCCATTAACTGCCAACCAATCACGTGCGCTTTGATCCACTTCAAGCACCACTCTTTTATCATCAAGCTGTGCTTGCAATTCAGTTAAGAATTTATCAACCACAGATTCGATTACCACTGGTGGCAAGGCTTTAAATTGAATCACACTGTCTAAACGGTTACGGAACTCAGGTGAGAATGCTCGTTTCATTGCTTCCTGATTGTCATTGCTGTTGTCTTGTTCAGTAAAACCAATGCTGCTTCGTGAGATACTCTCTGCACCAATATTGGTAGTAAGAACTAAAATAACATTACGGAAATCAGATCTACGACCATTATTATCGGTTAATGAACCATGATCCATAATTTGCAACAACAAGTTATAAACGTCAGGATGTGCTTTCTCAATTTCATCAAGCAGCAACACGCAGTGCGGATTTTTATGAATTGCGTCTGTGAGCAATCCGCCTTGATCAAAACCGACATAACCAGGAGGCGCGCCAATTAAACGAGAGACTGCATGACGCTCCATGTACTCAGACATATCAAAACGTACTAGCTCTACACCTAAGATTTTTGCCAATTGTTTGGTGACTTCGGTTTTACCCACCCCTGTTGGACCTGCAAATACAAAACTACCCACAGGTTTATCTGGTGATTTCAAACCAGCACGCGATAGTTTAATCGCAGAAGCCAAAGCTGTAATTGCTTCATCTTGACCAAAAACCACACGTTTCAAATCACGTTCAAGATTTTCCAGAACGGTTTTATCGTCTTTCGATACTGTTTTTGGTGGAATACGGGCAATTTTAGCAACAACATCTTCAATGTTTTCAACCGTAATCAGATTGTTATCTTCTTTTGGTTTTAAGCGGCGCTGTGCCCCTGCCTCATCGATGACATCAATGGCTTTATCTGGCAAGAAACGGTCTGTAATGAATTTCGCTGCAAGTTCAACGGCTGAAACAAGCGCTTTATCATCATATTCCACATGATGGAATTCTTCGAATTTGCTTTTCAATCCACGAAGAATATCGATGGTTTCTGAAATGCTTGGTTCATTGACATCCACTTTTTGAAAACGACGTGACAAAGCATGATCTTTTTCAAATACCTGACGGTATTCTTGGAATGTGGTTGAACCAATGCAGCGCAATGTACCATTTGCTAATGCAGGCTTAATCAAGTTTGATGCATCCATCGTGCTGCCCATGCTTGAGCCAGCACCAATAATCATATGAATTTCATCAATAAATAAAATTGCATTTGGATTTTTTTTCAACGCATTCAATAATTGTTTCAAGCGTTTTTCAAAATCACCACGATACTTGGTTCCTGCAACCAATGCACCAATATCTAGACTATAAACTTCAGCTTTACTCAGTGGTTGTGGTGCTTTTCCATTCACAATCAACCAAGCCAAGCCTTCGGCAATTGAGGTTTTACCTACGCCTGGATCACCCACAAGAAGCGGGTTGTTTTTGCGGCGGCGGCAAAGAATCTGTGCAGTACGTTCAATTTCTTTTTCACGACCAATGAGCGGGTC
This sequence comes from Acinetobacter sp. ANC 4636, assembly GCF_054454555.1. Classification (NCBI taxonomy): domain Bacteria; kingdom Pseudomonadati; phylum Pseudomonadota; class Gammaproteobacteria; order Moraxellales; family Moraxellaceae; genus Acinetobacter; species Acinetobacter sp. ANC 4636. Next base: position 11,455 of record NZ_JBTKVD010000013.1, read on the forward strand.
AGTTTTACCTTTGGCAGCTTCAACATTTAAATTGGTTGTGTATTGTTCTAGTGGACCTGCTGCCGTGTTGGTGGTTTCACCTTCAAGATCATCAGATTCTTCTTCAACCTGAATTTCTTCTTTACGTGAACCATGAGAAAGATATTGAGTCAAAGTTAAACGATTAATTTGATGGCGTTTTAATAAATAAACAGCAAAAGTATCTCGTTCAGAATACATGGCAACAAGGACATCTGCACCTTCTACAGTACGGTCTCCGCCGCTAGATTGCACATGGAAAATCGCACGTTGCAAAATGCGATCAAAACTTTCAGTCGGATGTGGTGCCTGCTCGCTATTTTCGCCAAGTTTTGGCGTATGTTGCTCAACATATTCTTCTAACTCTTTGCGCAACGTAACAACATCTGCACCACATGCTTTTAAGGCATTGACCGCAGAATCATTGTCGAGCAATGCAAGGAGTAAATGTTCAACCGTCAAAAACTCATGTCTCTTTTGCCGAGCCATGCTTACAGCTAAACGCAATGATACTTCTAATTGGCGACTGAGCATGTTGACCCCCTTATTATGATTTTGGCTCAATCTGGCAAAGTAATGGATGACCTTGTGACCGAGCGTAATTATTTACCTGATTTGCTTTTGTCTCAGCAATATCTCGAGGATAGGTGCCAGCGACACCTTTCCCCTCATAATGTACAGTTAGCATTACTTGAGTGGCTTGGTCAAGATTCATTGCAAAGAATTCTTGTAAAATTTCAATAACAAAGTCCATAGGTGTGTAATCATCATTCAACAACACCACAGCATACAATGGAGGACGCTTTAGTTCGGGCGGAGCCGTTTTAACAGCGAGGTCAGAATCAGGGTGTTCTTCAGACTGATCATGCAAAGACGGGTTGAAATGCCAATCGACATATCCTGATTGCTGAAAGGTCATTTTGACATCATTTAAACAAATTTTTCGTTTCATATTTGCTGTAATATCTAATTTCATGGTTATTCTGCTCGAGCTTCGGCTTGTGGGACTTCGGAAACGAAAGCTGATGAATTTTTCACTTCTTCTCCGCGTAACCAGCTAAAGCGTTTGACTTCCGACACAGCACCATTTAAATGAATTTCAATATATTGTGGCACAAAGTCTTTTGGCATCGTCCAACGCCCTGTAAGCCGCTCAAAGTCCATAAAGTTGAATTGGCTATCTTCCATAGGTACAGTCAACACTTCAGTACCACGAATCAGACGAATTTCAACTGAGCCAACTGCACGGCTGTTATTTGGACTGACTTGTGCCAAATCAAGCTGATATTCATAGGCATTTTCAGGTAATGGCTTAACACTTAAATTTTGAATGCTTAAACTTAAACCGCCACGCTGACGTAAAACATCGCGATAAATTTTACTTTGTGATTGTGCAATCGATAAATCATCTCTGGTCTTTTTCAAAACTGCCGTCAAGTCATTGGTATTGCTCACAGCGATATCACGTTCCTGAACCGCCATGTTATAACTTTTATTGAGATTACTCAGGTTATCTTTTTGCTTTTGTACAATCCCGACTAACTCCTGAGCGTCAACATCGTAACCAACCACTGACAAACCTTGTCGATGCCCTACAGAATACCCCAGTATTGTTCCGCCACATAGCAGCACAATACCAGCCAATATCAAAAATTTATTGGATTGTAAAAAGGGAGTTTTTGGCTCAGAGTATGAATCTAAAGGATTATTCGATTCTGTAGTTTGATCTGTCATCTCGAATGCTCAATTTTTTACTGTGCCATCACAATAATGGCACTTCTTTTTTGCTTCAAAAAATTATGGTAATAAACCAATACCTGCCAAGCCTTCATCTTCTGCAAAACCGAACATGATGTTCATATTTTGCACGGCTTGCCCTGCTGCACCTTTCACCAGATTATCTTGTGCAGACAGCACGATCAGCTTGTTTGGATGAGGTTTATGTAAAGCAATACGCAACTGGTTTGCACCACGTACACTACGAGTTTCTGGTGAACTACCCGCTGGCATCACATCGACAAATGGCTCATTGGCATAAAACTGCTCGTACAAGGCTTGTAAATCGGTCTGAGCACCTGCTTCAGTCAAGTCCACATAAATGGTGCTTAACATGCCACGAATCATTGACACTAAGTGCGGAACAAAAATAATGTGCTCAAATACGCCTGTTTTACCTGAAATATTTTCAAGTGCTTCAACAATTTCAGGATGATGGCGATGCCCTGCAACCCCATACGCCTTGAAGTTATCGGCATTTTCTGAGTAGATCATACCAAGACTGGCTTTACGACCAGCACCTGAAACACCCGATTTAGCATCAATGATAATACTTTCAGGTTTAATGAGGTCTTGTGCTGCTTTTAACACAGGCGCCAAACCCAGTTGTACAGTTGTCGGATAACAACCTGGGTTACCAATCACGCTGGCCTGTTTGATTTTGTCACGATTTAATTCAGACAAACCATAGACCGAATCTTTTAACAACTCAGGGCAAGCGTGCTGCATGCCATACCATTTTTCAAACTGTTCAAGGTTTTGTAAGCGGAAGTCAGCCGCTAAATCAATCACTTTGGTGTTTGCTTCAGTCAGTGCTTTAGCATGTTGCATGGCAACCCCATGCGGTGTCGCAAAAAACACCACATCACACTGTTTCAGCACATTAATATCTAAATCAGAAAATTCTAGATCGGTATGCCCGCGTAAATTCGGAAACATATCGGCAACACGTTTACCAGCTTCAGTCCGTGAAGTGAGAACTTGCACTTGAGCTTGCGTATGTCGAAGTAAAATACGCAAAAGTTCAACACCTGTATAACCCGTGCCACCCACAATACCCACTGAAATCACTTTGTGTTACCTCATGCTGTACTTTAAAAAAATAGGTCTAGTATGACAGGAAGATTGGCTTTTCTAAACCTATTTCATAATCAACCGGATAGATTTTTCAAGCCTTGAATCAAAATCGCTTTAACCAAGCCACCAATTTGACCACTGAAATTTTTTCAATATCTGCCGATGTTGCTGAAAATTGACATCGTGTCGAGCAACTTCCTGCCAAAATTCAGCACTATGGTTAAAATGGCGTGTATGCGCAAGCTCATGCACACAGACATAGCGAATAATTTCTTTGGGCAATAAAACCAGCGCGGCATTCAGCATAATTTTGTGCTGAGTACTACAACTTCCCCAACGCGACTTGGCAAAACGTATCTGATAAGACTGATAAGGCAAGCTGATCTGCTGGCTTACATCTTCAAGAAATTCTGGTAACGTATTTTTGGCATGGGCGATCACAAAACTCTTCAAAGCTTTAGCAGACTGTTGCTGATGTAAATAAACACAGTTATTTTCAGGCTCAAAGACAAAGTTTTGTTGCTGTAAGCGAGGTACAATTGCCAGTTGAGGAAAGTTAAACAAATCTAAATATTCAGGAAAATCACTAATTTTTTGTTGTTGGATTTTTTGCCAAGTGTCTTGTAGCCAAAGCTGTGAATCTTCTAAGAATTGTTGAACCTGTTTTTGTTTGCAGCGCAATGGAACTGTTAAGCGAATCTCATGCGTGTAGACACGCAAGCGCAACTGAGTTGCTCTTGCGTGACGTACAATTTTAATTTCAGGTAGTGCAACCTGCGACATATTAAACTGCGATACGCTCTTCAATGCCATTGTTAGTGGCAACAATCGCAATATCAGCTTTGTTTAGCGCAAAAATACCATTGGTCACGACACCTGGAATGTTATTGATGGTTTTTTCAAGTTCCAGTGCATCTAGAATATTTAAGTTATAAACATCCAGAATCACGTTGCCATTGTCTGTAATGACTGCTTTTTCCTGATCATCTACACGAAATACAGGATCACCACCCAAAGCGACCAGTTTACGTGCAACAGCTGAACGCGCCATAGGAATCACTTCTACAGGAAGCGGGAACTCACGGCCTAGTTGTTCAACCCATTTTGAGTCATCAACGATACATACAAATTTACGTGCAATTGATGCTACGATTTTTTCACGAGTTAACGCTGCGCCACCACCTTTGATCATATGCAAATGACGGTCAATTTCATCTGCACCATCAACGTAGGCATCGAGACTTCCCACCTGATTCATATCAACAACTTCAATCCCTAGCTTTGTTAAACGCTCAGCAGTTGCTTTTGAACTTGCCACAGCAGCTTCAAGTTGTAGTTCTGGTAACAAGTCAATTAAAAAGTTAACTGTACTGCCTGTACCAACACCTAAAATGCCGCCTTTAGGCAAATGTTTCAATGCGGCTTGTGCTGCAGCTTGTTTTTTCGCATCTTGGGTTGCATATAGACTCATAATGGTTTTAACTCAATATCTCAAATGATGAAAGATTTAGCGTAATTTAGCCGCCCAAAAGACAAGCGGTTTGTTACAATGTAAATCTATTTTAAACTGTTAAATGGAAGATGAACATGTTGTTTCGCTTGGTAAGACAAATTTTACAAGCAACAGTCTATGACGTTGCAATTGAATCTCCTCTCGAAGCGGCACCACGAATTAGTCAAAAACTCAATAATAATATTCGTCTGAAGCGTGAAGATTTACAACCTGTTTTTTCTTTCAAGCTGCGTGGTGCTTATAACCGTATCAGCCAACTTCCTAAAGAACAGTTAGAACGTGGCGTGATTACGGCTTCGGCAGGCAACCATGCACAAGGTGTGGCATTGTCTGGCGCAAAACTCGGTATTCCAGCAATTATTGTCATGCCACAAACCACACCAGATATTAAAGTTCAAGCGGTAAAACGCCTTGGCGGTCAAGTGGTTTTACATGGTGATGCTTTTGACGCAGCCAACAAATACGCACAGCAACGCGCTCAGGAAGAAGGTCTCACCTTTATTCCTCCGTATGACGACGAACTGGTGATTGCGGGTCAAGGTACAATTGCCAACGAAATTCACCGTCAATGGCGCGAAGTGGATTATATCTTTGTTGCTGTTGGTGGTGGTGGTCTGATTTCAGGTATCGCGGCTTACTTTGGTGAAGTTGCACCTCATGTCAAAGTTGTCGGCGTTGAATACGATGAATCAGCCTGTTTAAAAGCAGCGTTAGCAGCCAATGAACGTGTGGTTCTACCACAAGTGGGTTTATTTGCTGACGGTACAGCTGTTGCACAAATTGGCGCATTGCCATTTGATATTTTGCGTATGGAAAAATCAGATGGTTCAGGAAAAATCATTGAGCCTGAAGTCATTACTGTAAACACCGATGAAATCTGTGCGGCAATCAAAGACACTTATGATGAAACCCGCAGTATTGTCGAGCCATCGGGCGCCATGGCACTTGCTGCGATCAAAAAATTTGTGGCTGAAACCAATATTCAGGGCAAAAACATGGTGTCTATCGTATGTGGCGCCAACATGAACTTTGACCGTTTACGCTACATTGCAGAACGTACAGAGCTTGGTGAACATCGCGAAGCAATTTATGCAGTAACTATTCCTGAAGAAAAAGGTTCATTCCTGAACTTCTGCCGTGCCTTACAAGGTCGCAACATTACCGAATTTAACTACCGTTGTAATGATGAGCATTCAGCACAAGTCTTTGTCGGCATTAGCTTAAAAGGTGGTCAGGCAGAACGTAAAGAAATTTTTGAATCGCTCAAAGCCAGTTACGATGTGGACGATTTATCTGACGATGAAGTTGCAAAACTACACATTCGTTATTTGATTGGCGGACATGCCAGCATCAACAATGAACGTCTGTTCCGTGTCGAGTTCCCTGAGCGCCCAGGCGCATTACTTACTTTCCTAGAGCGTTTAGGGCCAAACCATAACATTACCTTATTCCACTACCGTAACCACGGTGCGGCTGAAGGTCGTGTACTCGTCGGTTTACAAGCGACTGATGCAGATGAACAACCAGATGTGCTGATTGAAACATTAGAAAAGATTACTTATCCGTATGAAGAAATTAGCCAAAACTTAGGCTATAAACGCTTCTTAAAATAAGTTGTTTGAAACAAAAACCGATGCCTCATGCATCGGTTTTTTATTTTTGGCGAAAACTTATTGCTTATAATCTGTATTTAAACTAAAGCTTTGACTATAGCTTCATTACCTATCTACTGATTTTTGTGGTTTATGTATTTTAAACTTAATAAAAATCTTTAGATTGACTGTTTATCTACTGTCATGTCTGTGATACGCAAAAACGATTACCAATAGAAAATTGGTTACGTAACATATTTAGTTGTTTATTTGGCTTATTTAATTGCAGCATCGAAGACAATCCATTTGAATTATTTTATGACTGGGATTCAAATTAATTTAAGGTTTAATTTTAGTTTTGAGTAAATTTAAACCTTGAATTACTTAGGCTATTTAAAATTTGTTTATAAAAACCATGCTTAGCATGGTTTTTTAAAGTGGAAGAATTTAGAACCAATCCATCAAGGAAACCCCCACCCCGATATAATTGGCACGATGGTTATAGTCAATCAAACTTTCACCATAACCGCTAAAGTACTGAATTTGACCACGTAATTTACCTTTAATCGGGAATGTCCAGTCAAACTGTACTGCACCATGCGATGCATCGCCTGTACGTAAAGAGTGGCGTAACATTAAAGAAAAGTCATTGTCATTTACGCGGTAAAATGCCGTAATATCACCACGCCCCATATAGTTTTCAATATCAGGGTTGTTATCATCCCGTGTATTTTCAGGAATTCGATACCACGGACGAATCATAATTGCAAAATTGTCACGTTCAAAACCAAGGTTTAACATGACACGATTCCAACTACGCGAAAATGGATCAGCTCGCCCATTGGACTGATGGTTAAAACTTATACCCAACAAACGGCCATCTAGCCCCATCAGATTATAATTGGTGCGAAAAATCAAGCTGGCTTCAGGTTCATAGTTGGTTTCACGAAATGGGCGTGAATTTTCTGCATTATAGACTTGCCAACGTGACGACTGAGTATAACCAATCCATAAATCACCATTATCACCAAAGATGTTTTCCCATGCTTTGGTTTTTAGAGACAACTGGAATTTGGATTCTGTAAATTTCAAATCTTGCCGCTCGGTCACAGTATTCAGCGGATTTGGGCTGCTCGGGTATACATTACGATTGCTTGTCCAAAAAATTGGTAACGCATAAATCGGCTTATACCCCCGAATATTCCATGTACCCAATTTACTTTTTTCAGACAACTCCCAACGGCTGTCTAGCAAAGAGTTTTGGGTATTCAAAGGTTGCCGCGCATCATTTGAATAAATATAGTGCAAAGAGCGGGCTAGCTTTTCTTTTAAACTGGCTTCTTCTGAGCTTTTCGCTACGGTTGTAGCAGGCACAGACATGAATTGACTTGGTTGAGTAACTGTCTCGGTCAAAGCATTTAAAGGCGCATTATCTTGTAACTGCTTCGGCTTAAAATAACTGTCATAACAGGCAAGGCGGTCAGAATCACCGATAATTCCTGCACAGGCCTGTCCACTGGTAGGATGGAAATTTTCTGATGCTTTTTCTTCAGCAAAGCTCATAGAACAACACAATAAGCCGCCACCAAGCACTGGAATAAATCGCAGTGCTTGATAAGTACGTTCAATCGCTTTGAACGGCATACATTGAATCTCCAACAGATTAATTGACTTGTTGAATCTCAAAACCTAGTTGTTCCAGTTGTTCTCTCTTCGTGAATGGCGCGACAACCGCTTTTACTGCTTTCTGGTTGAGTAAATACTGCTCTACAACACGTTTTAAATCATCTAATGTGACTGCCAATATTTGTGCACGTAGCTGAGTTCTAAATGCAGGTGAACGTTTATGCAACAAAGCATAACATGCACTAATTGCTTCACCTGCTGGAGAACCTGGTTTATCCATACCAGCAATCAAGCCCAAAATCGCCTCTTCAAGCTGATGCGGTAACTGCGGTGCTGTCATCAACCAATTCAAGCTTGCTTCAAAATCCTGAAAAGTTTCAGTTAGACGCGGGTCGCGGTAGCTATAGAATCGGAATGAACATGCATTGCCATCGTAGCTCGCTCCACCACCATACGCACCACCCTTTTCACGAATGGCACTGTGCAAGAAGCCATTGCGCAAATAACCTGCCAAAACCATAAATACAGCAGCGTCAGGGTGTGATACTTCTACAGCCTTATAGGCGGCCGAACAGAATTGTACGTTGGTCTGAATGAGCCATGCCTGATCCTGCTTAGAATCCTCGCGACATACTGTGCTTAATTCGATTGGCTCACGAGAAAATTTAACTTTATCCCAAACATCCTGTACACGTTCTACCAATACTTGACTGTGCATGTCTTCACAAACCAGCAAGAATTGTTTTGGTGCTTGCAATAACAACTGATGAATATTTTTTAATTCCTGAATAAAATCAGTATAAGCCTGCTCATCTTTTTGAATTTTCTCAATCAGCTCTGCCAGCCAGTTCAATGCACCCAGACCCGTGTTGAAATAATCACGTTCTGCCAAAGCACTCATGTGGCGTGAAGCAATCTGCATGGCATAACTGTGTCCTGAACCAGACAAACGTGACTGCCAGCGTGTCTTACGTTGTTGCAGCAATTCTAAAATGCGGTCTTTTTCATCGAAACGTAGCTTTTCAAATGTCATTTTCAACAAGCTAATCGCATCAAAACGATCTGCTAAAGACTTCGTAGTTAAAGTTAAAAATGCACTGATCTGATTTTTATCGTTCAAACCACTACGTAACGATGCTCCCATGCCCAAACCGCCACTCACAGCAGTTTGTACATGTTGAAGTGCCAAGTAGTCATACTCACCAGCACCAACTTCGCCAACTAAAATTGACAGTAAATTGAAATATGGCGATTGCACTACAGCGTCTGGAATTTCAACAATCACTTGTTGATAATACAAACCATTGGTTCCTGCATGATACAAATGCAATGGCATATCGTGGTTATTGCTAATAATTTCGCGCAGCTCACCTTGTACAATCTGGATTTCCGCAGGAATGTCTTCTAAACCGACTTTAGGTAACAGTTCAAGGTTATCTGGTGTTTCCTGACGCTGTTTTAGCGCTTGTGTATTTTCAAGAATCGCAACACGATCAGCTTCCGTTAAACCTGCTTCAATCTGGTCTAAACGTGCCTGTTCCTGTTGCTGTTCCTGCACTGATTTATTGGCGTCTGGCACTAAAGTAAGCTGTACACGATGCGTGTTATCGAGCAAATAAGTTTGTATGAGGTTAGACAACCACATTGGGTCTTTTAGCTCTTCTTTCACAGCTTCCATAGCAGCATCAACATCCCATACATGTATAGGATCACTGTGATGAATCGCACTACTTAAACCATTTAAAATCAGACTTAAACCATACGGCGTACCATCCCCACCGACTTCACGCTGATGCAATTCAATCTGATGTAAAATTGAATCAACCATCTTGGAATCAACAGGTTTAGAGGCAACTTCTTGCAGTACTTTTAATACGCCTTCTTTAAAAGTTTGAGCATGTTCAGGATCTGAACCCTGTAGCGCACAGTAGAAGGTCATTTCAAAGTTGCTGTCATCGACACCCATAAATGGACCTGTAGAATCAGCATAACCACATGTTTCCAAATAATGACGCAGTGGCGATGCAGAATTTTCCAGTAAAATCCCTTCAACCAGACGCATACCTAAACGCAGTTTAATATCACTGGCTTCGGGTAATAACCACGCAAGTACATGATACGTTTTGTCTTTGAGATCTTCAGCATCGACCGCATACGTTTCAGTGACTTCAATCGGTGCAGCCAACCGCTGCTCTGGAGTCGAGTGTAAAGTTCGCCCTGCCTGGAATTTGTGCAATACCTGAGTTTCGATCTGCTCTTGCAACTCATATGCGGTTTGATCACCAAAGGTCATAAACACGGCGTTACTTGGGTGATAATGCGTTTGATAAAATTCAAGCAGTTCGCCATAGGTCAAATCTGGAATATCTTTTGGATCACCACCAGAGTTGTAATGATAGGTCGTGGTTGGAAATAAATGATGCGCCAGTTGATGGTAAAGCTGATCTGAAGGCGAACTCATTGCGCCTTTCATTTCATTAAAGACCACACCTTTAAATACAGGCTTGCCTTGCTCATCTAGCTCGACCCGAATCCCTTCTTGGGCAAAATCTAAAGGATTGAGGTTTGCAGCAAATGCTGCGTCCAAATAAACTGCAAGCAAATTCTGAAAGTCTTTTTTGTTTTGTGTTGCAAATGGATATGCCGTCCAGTCTGCTGAAGTGAACGCGTTCATAAACGTATTTAATGAACGGCGAATCATTAAAAAGAACGGATCACGCACAGGAAAACGCTCTGAACCACAAAGCGCTGTATGTTCTAAAATATGGGCTGCGCCCTTTGAGTCCATCGGTTGGGTACGGAACGCGACTAAAAATACATTTTCATCATTTTCACTGGCTAAATGATAATGTACAGCACCAGTCACTTTGTGTTTATATTCATAAACATCGATGTCTAAAGCCTCAACATGATGCTGACGTAACAGCTGAAACGCGGGATGAATCGTTTGAGTAATGGTTTCAGTGACATCTACAGTCATGTGCTCTCCTAAATAAAAATCATCATCAATCATATTTTTATATTATGCGACAGATGCTCTAGATTTTCATGTAAAAACTTGAGTATTTTGGTTTTATCTCGTACAACATCAACCAAACAGTAAAAATAATGCAGATTCAAAAATATAAGTTGAGTCACTTGAAGATTCACTCAAAGATTTGATAAGCGCTTAAAAATACGCCATCATCAATGATCTGTTTTTAACAGAAAAACCGATGCATAGATTAAACTCAAACAAAATAAAATCTTAACTTTCACGACAAAACATAAAGTGTAGACGATAATGAAAAAACCTCTTTTATTAACAGCTTTCTGCCTATTTAGCGGTAGCTTGTATGCTAGCCCCAATTGTGACCGTCTCGCCAAAATTGCCGATGACAATGGTGCAATCTATGGCACTAAATACAGCTATACAGTCAAAGGACCTCAGAGTTATCGTAGCTATTTTCATACTGCGCCTTCTGAACAATGCAAAATCAACAATGTGTTTATCATTCCGAAAGATTCAGTGATTGCATATCAAGAATTTAAAAATGAAAATGAGCTATGGCTATATGTCATGTATATCGGTAAGGATGGTATCGATACCGAAGGTTGGGTGAAAGCTAAAGACTTCAAAGTATCAGGGCGAATCAGTCCAGATTAATTGCATAAACCTTGACCCGAGTGATTTCAGAAAAAATTTGAATGTGAAATTGAGAATGCTATCTAACATAGAATAAAGCTCAAATCATTTATCTATACTTGCATTAAAACAGCTTCTGCGGCCTCAACGGTTATGATTTTTAAAGTAGCGAAACCATAACTATGAGTGCATAAAAAAATTAAACTATTTTGAATTAGATCTCTTTCATAATCCCCTTTTATTTATTTCTATATGAGAAAAATGAAGCGAGTAAACTGTTATGTCAGAGATTTATTCTTTTTGATCGGTTTTAGATTTAATGGGGTCTAAACTATAGTTGTTTAGGCTATTTTAGAGCCATTGAATATAACCTTAGAAATGATCAGCACAACGAAAAATCCAGCTACTATTGACTGCTTAATTCATTATTTTTGAATAAAAATCCATTTTTATAATCAAAACCTGAATTTTATTCATCTTAACTACTGTATTGTTTTAGCTTAGTGTAAAATGTTGAGCCTTAAAAACTTGCAATGAGCCCACACATGTCAAAAATTGCCCTTTTTGCACTTGGTAATGCCCTGATTGACCAAGAATTTCAGGTTTCCGATGACTTTTTAGCAACACACAATTTGCAAAAAGGTACCATGCAACTGGCTGATGGTGAGGCTCAGGCACATCTTTATACAAATTTGCAAGCCTCTCAAACACATAAAGGGCAAGCAAGTGGCGGTTCTGCTGCTAATACAACTGTAGCATTCAGCGCTTTAGGTGGTCGTGCCTTTTATGGTTGCCGCGTGGGTCATGATGAACTCGGTCAGATCTACCTTGATGGTTTAAATGAAGCAGGTATTTTCACAGCGCAACAATCTATTAGTGAAGGTGTAACTGGAACCTGTATGGTTCTGATTACTCCAGATACTGAACGCACCATGCATACCTATTTGGGGATTACCGCAGAGCTGTCTGTCGATCAAATCGACTTTCAACCCTTAGAACAAGCACAATGGCTGTATATTGAAGGTTATTTATCTACCAGCGATACTGCCCGCCAAGCGGTTGCCAAAGCACGTGAAATTGCCAAAGCCAATGATGTCAAAATTGCATTGTCTTTGTCTGATCCAGCCATGGTGCAATATGCTCGTACAGGTTTAACCGAGTTATTGGCTGACGGTGTTGATCTATTGTTCTGTAATGAACAAGAAGCACTCATGTTTACCGAAACCACTGAACTTGATGCAGCTTTACAGGTTTTATTACAAAACAATCAAAATGTTGTGATTACTCTAGGTGCAAAAGGCGCATTGGTTGCGAGCCAAAACGAGAAAATTCATGTAGAAGGTCGCAAAGTTAAAGCTGTTGATACCAACGGCGCTGGCGATGCTTTTGCAGGTGCATTCTTATATGCCATTCACCAAGGTTTAAACCTAGAGCAAGCAGCTGAGCTTGCAATTTTAATTTCAAGCGAAGTTGTAGCTCAGTTTGGCCCACGTCTCGCAATTGAAAAATATGCTAGACTACAACAAAGTATCGAACTGGATCTTGCATAATGACTCACAAAATTTGTATGACTGAAGATATTCCTGAACGCGAAGCACGTGCCTTTGACAATGATAAAGGCGAAACTATTTTTGTGACTCAACGCGATGGAATGTTTTACGCATATAAAAACCTGTGTCCACATTTGCAAGTTGAACTTGAATTTCTAGAAAATCAATTTCTGGATCAAGATCAGGAATTTATCCAGTGCTCTACTCATGGCGCGTTATTTAATGTAGAAACAGGTGAATGTATTTCTGGACCATGTCTGGGCGAATCCCTACAAAAAGTAGAGCTTCGGATACATTCAGATGGTGGTATTTACTCGTCTTGAGTTGCTCATGATCAGTTTACATGCCTTTCTGACCAGTTATGAATTGATGCCATTTCACGCCAGTGTGATGGCATTGGTGCTTTTGAGTCTGGTTGAAACAGTCGGGTTTTATTTAGGTGGGCGTCCTTTCGCCTCGTTAAAACATCTGTTTCCACATATCACCAAAACGCCACTGTTAGACATCAAATTTTCAAAAATCCTGATTGTGGTTTTTTTTCTGATTAACTTCAGCTTTGCTGGTTATTTTTTGCAATTGTTCTTTTTTGCATACCAAAACCATTTTGCCCCTGTTGTCTATCTGCTTTTACCCGCACTGGTCATTGCTCTATTCTTTACTGTGTTTATGATTCACTGTTTAGACCAGGTGATTCGACCAAAATTTGAAAGCAAACAAAAAAACCTGATTGGCCGACTTGCAACGATTTGCAACGGCAATGCTCGCCCTGAAAGTACAGCTCAAGCCCGTGTACGCGATGAATATGGTCAATTGCATTATGTACAGGTTCGTTCAGAGTTTGGAGAAATTGAACTCAACTCGCAAATTATTTTAATCCGTAGACGCGAATCTTATTACATCGCTAAAAAAATTGTCGAATCTAATCATTTATTTGACGACGATATGTTTAGCCCTCACGATGCCTAAGCACAACCACAATTTAACTTGTCGAAACCCGATTTGAGTCATACAATCCAGCATCTTTTTTGGCGTTTACCGCCATTTGTCATTAAAATACAAGCTGTAAGGTTATCTCATGAAAAAACAACTTGGAAAGCTCGCCTTTAAACTTTCAGGTTGGACATATCATCTTCAAGACGACATTCTTGAGGACAAACAAGTAATTATTGGTTTTGAACATACATCCATGCTTGATGGTGTCTTATCTATATCACTCTTTCAAATTTTGGGTTTACAAACCCATACCTTAATGAAAAAGGAACTATTTAAAGGTCCTATTGCACCATTACTCAAAGCTGTAGGTGCAATTCCCGTTGATCGCAAAGCCAAACAAGATACTGTTTCACAAATGGTGGAACTTTTTCAAAGCAATAATAAATTTAATCTGGTGATTGCACCTGAAGCCACACGTGCCAAAAATGGTGAACCCCGCAAACCAATCCGCACAGGTTTTTGGCATATTGCCAAAGCGGCAAATGTTCCAATTGTTATGATGTATGCCAACCCTACAACAAAACAAGGGGGCATTATTGGAAAAATTTACCCACATGATTTTGATCAGGACATGCAAACGCTGAAAGGCATGTACAAAGAACTTGCAGGGCTGGATATTATTATTCCAGAACCCAAAAACACATAAGCTTTATAGGGATTTACCGAAATCTTCTTGGTGAAATAAAAGTGATTATGCTAAAATCACGCAGTTTTTTGATCTGGTATAGACCAATCTTTTGAGGAGCATATTTACATGGCGGGTCATTCCAAGTGGGCAAACACAAAGCATCGTAAAGCAAAACAAGATGCCAGCCGTGCTAAAGTTTTTACCAAATATATCCGTGAAATTGTAACCGCAGCAAAGTTAGGCGGTGGCGATGCAGCAAGCAACCCTCGTTTACGTGCTGTGGTTGAAAAAGCTTTATCGGTAAATATGACTCGTGAAGCAATTAACCGTGCCATTCAACGTGGTGCTGGTGGTGAAGATAACGACGATTTAAACGAAGTAACGTATGAAGGTTACGGCGTAGGTGGTGTTGCAGTACTGGTTGAAACCATGACTGATAACTTAAACCGTACTGTTCCAGATGTTCGCCATTGTTTTAGTAAAACCAATGGTAACTTGGGGACTAATGGTTCTGTATCTTACCTGTTTACTAAACGTGGTGAAATTACATTTGAAGATGTGTCTTTAGAAGATAAAATCATGGAAGTGGCTTTAGAAGCAGGCGCAGATGATATCGAAATTGATGAAGACGAAATCTTGGTTATTACCTCACCTGAAAGCTTTGGTGACGTACAAGATGCTTTAACTGCAGCTGGTCTAAAATCTGACAATGCTGAAGTAGTCATGAGCCCATCGACTAAAGCTGAAATTACAGACATCGACCAAGCTAAACAAATCATGAAAATGATTGATATGCTTGAAGATCTAGATGATGTTCAAAACGTTTATACTAACGTTGAATTTTCTGATGATGTGCTTGCACAGTTAGATGCTTAATTCGCTCGCTTCAGCTAAAAACGAGATTTAAAATTTTAAATCTCGTTTTTTTATGCTTATACAATCAACATATGAAACTTAAGCAAAATTAAGAATTATAAAAAAATTAGTATTATCAAAAATTTATTAACCAAATTACATTAAGCTGCAGCTCATATCCGATCTTTACACTATTGCCCATTCATAAGAAGTGGGAATTTACACATGCTGAATAAAGTACCTCAGGTCACTTTAATTTTCTGGATCATTAAAATTGCTGCTACAACACTTGGTGAAACGGCGGGAGATGCCCTCTCAATGTCACTAGATTTGGGGTATATCCTCAGTAGTGCTATTTTTTTCTTGCTCTTCGCTTTTTTTGTGAGTTTACAGATTAAAGCTAAACAATATCATCCATATCTTTACTGGCTCACGATTATTACCACAACAACATTAGGCACAACCATTGCAGATTTTGTCGATCGGTCACTAGGTATTGGGTACTTAGGCGGAAGCCTGATGTTGCTTTCACTGTTATTGTGTTCACTTGCAATCTGGTATTACAGTGATCGCTCTCTTTCCGTGCAAAATATTCAATCCACGAAAACCGAGATGTTTTACTGGGTGACTATTATGTTTTCACAAACGCTAGGAACAGCTTTGGGAGACTGGGTTGCAGACACTCAAGGCTTAGGCTATTTATATTCTGCGATTATTTTTGGCAGCGTGTTATTGCTGCTAACACTGAGCTACTTTTGGACAAAGATCTCACACACTTTTCTATTTTGGAGTGCCTTCATTCTTACTCGCCCATTAGGCGCAGTTTTAGGTGATTTTCTGGATAAACCTATTTCTCATGGTGGTTTAGATCTAAGTCGTTTTGGAGCATCATTCGTTCTTATTTTATTTATTTTTATCTTTATTGTCATTTCCACACGTACTTCAAAAGCAAACGCATAAATCAAAAATAAATAAGGGAGATCACACTGATTTGGTCTCCTTTATTTTAAAATCGCTTGGAGTGAAACCAACGACAGTCCAGTTGCAGAACATTTGATCTCTGAGATAGATCAGGCGGATTATCTGATTGCAGATAAAGGTTATGATTCAGAAAAAATGTGAATATTGGCAAAAAAGCAAAATATTGTGCCAATCATTCCGATAAATCAAATTGTCAGAGAGTAAATAAAGAATTTGATAAGGACTTATATCGCTTAAGGCATTTAATTAAAAATGCCTTTGCGAGATTAAAACAATTCCGTGCGATAACAACCCGATTTGATAAGCCTGCTCGAAATTATCAGTCTGAGGACAAGCTCTAGTGATGATCTAGATCGAAATAAAGATGACTTAGCAAAATCAAGGTGTGTAAGTTTCTATTTTAATGGGCGTTAATAAAAAACTCATTAAGTCTCGGCCCACGACCAATGGACCTTGATAATTTACCCTAGTCCGTTGGATTAACACATCATCAGGAATACCAATAATTTTAGATGAAACTCCATTTACGATGTGACTATATACTGCCAGTTTAGGTTTAGTTTGATTAAAAATTTCACCTGCCTCTCGAGGATTGGTATGGTGAGCATACACTTGTGGCACGGCATGAGTATCTTGAAACTCTGCGACTTCATGGATCAATAAATCTACGCCTTTGCCGTATTTAAGTATATTCGCAGTGGGAATCGTATCACCACTTATCACGACTGAACGTCCAGCATAATCCACTCTATAACCTAGCGCAGGTCGAATAGCACCATGATGGTCATGTTCAACTTTAAAGGCTGTAACGACTACGCCATTTTGATTAAAAACAACACCACCTTCTTCAGGAAATTCATGAGCAACAATATTAGTCGTCTCTTTTTTTAGCTCGCCATCTGCTACCCTGACTCGAATGTCATCCGCATGGGCTATCTTCAACCCTTCTACTAAAGCACGGACGCCAGTTGGTCCATATACATTAAAATCACCTTGACGACCTCCAAAAGCAGGTATGTAGCCTGTCATCCACATATCACTAAGGCCATTGACATGGTCGGAATGATAATGGGTTAAAAAAACACCATCTATCTTTCCTAACGGTATACCTGCTTGAGTTAAACGAATGACTGCCCCTCGCCCTGCATCAAAAACAAGATTATATCCTCCAGCTTGTACCAATGTGGACATACCAAAACGTTGTTCACTAGGGACAGGACTGCCTGTTCCCAATAAAGTTACACGCATTTCATCTTTATTTGGAGCAATATGTGCAGGATGAGTACTGGCAAGGTGCAAATATTCATTATTACTCGTTACTGCTTTGGCTCTGTCTTGTGAAACGAATGTATGGGTATGAGCACAAGCAGTAAATAGTAAAGGTAGAGTGAGACCATAAACTGCTGTTACTATTGTTTTTTTATTCATAACTTTTCCTTGTTTAGCTCTTAAATATCGAGGCTGGAATCTTATATCCTTAATGGTATGACTTTACTCAGAAATAGATTGTCACCTGAATAGCCACCAAAATTATAGACACATATAATCATCTTTTGATGGATCTTTTCATAATCTACTGGAGAACATTAAGTCATTAAGTATTGGAACCATGCCTACGTTTTGAATTGTAGAACATTGCAGTATATTCAAAGACATCAGATCTGGTTCCCATTCTTGATGCGTATATTTTCTTCTTGATTCTTTCGCTCTTTAACAAATGCGAGCTTTAAGCTCGTACTTTGACGTCGTATAACCTGTATGATTTTAATTTTAGAGAAACTTTAAAGTAAATTTTCTATAGAAATACAGTTAGCCCACTTAAATGAACTAACTGATGCCATTTTGCGCCGTCTTCTATTTAAAATAATACTAACCTCTAAGAGAATAGAGCATAAATTAGTGAAAAAATTATAAAAGATGTATTCTAAACACATTTAATAGTTATACAGAACTGATGCTATATGGTAACTCTATTTTTAGCGGTGGTAACACTATACTAAATAGATCTACTGCGTCGCATCCATTAAACCGTAGAGCTTGTATATTAAAAGGAATTATATGATGAATAATAATGAACTTGCTGAATTGATTATAGAACAAACTAATGATGCAGTCATTTATGCAGATAATCATGGCAATATTCAGCGTTGGAATGCTGCTGCTAGCCGATTATTTGGATTTTCTAAAGCAGAAATACTTGGGCAAAGCCTTGATGCGATAATTCCTGAGCGTTCACGTAACGCTCATTGGCAAGGGTTTAATATGGCCATCCAAAATGGAAATCTTAAATTATCAGGCAAACCGACTTTAACCCGAGCAGTTCATAAAGATGTAGATAAAAAACTCTATGTAGAAATGAGTTTTTCTTTAGTTAAAGATAATGATGGTCATGTGCAAGGAAGTGTTGCTATCGCTCGCGATGTGACAGAATCCGTTGCACAAAAAAATTAAAGTAAAAGCTTTCATAAATTAAGTAAATTGTAATAAAAGTGGGCTGCCACCACTCTCCTAGACAAATTTCGTCTAGTCTTTTTGCATGGGAGAGAACACTATGAATGGGCAACGATATACCCCAAAATTTAAAGATGAAGCTGTAAAATTGATACTGAACACGGATATTCTGTTATTGATGTAGCAGAGCGTTTAATTGTTCGGCTCAAACCTAGCTTTCCATAATAAGATATAGGGACAAAAAAATAATGAAATCGAGTCAGGATGTTGCCATCAAGTGTTCTGGTGTTACGAAGGATTATGGTATCGGTGATGCGAAAGTGACCGCATTGCGTGGTATCAATCTTGATGTTTACCGAGGCGAATTGCTCATTCTGGCTGGCCCTTCAGGCTGTGGAAAAACAACTTTGATTTCAATTATTGGCGGTATATTGAAACGCGATGCAGGCAACTGCACGATACTCGGCAAAGACTTGGAAAACATGAATACAGCCGAGCGAGCACGTTTTCGTGGAACTTCGATCGGTTTTGTTTTTCAGAATTTCAACTTGCTCCCTTCATTGACCATCGCTGAAAATGTTGCTGTACCGCTATTAATCAGTGGCGAAGATCGCAAGTTTGCCCTTCAACGTGCTGGGGTCGTTCTTGAGCAGGTTGGACTTTCGGAACGCGAAGATGCACTTCCTAGCCAACTCAGTGGTGGGCAACAGCAGCGTGTGGCAATCGCGCGTGCGCTTGTGCATGAGCCTAAAATCATTATTTGTGACGAACCGACGAGTAATCTGGACCATGCTACTGGGCATGCCATGATGGAGATCCTGCGAAATGTAGCGCAAGCTCCAGACCGCGCACTGGTCGTCGTAACACATGACACTCGCATTTATGAGTTCGCAGACCGCATTGCCTACATGGATGATGGGAAGATTGCCAAAGTAACTATTGAAACTGAAGAGGTGCAAGCGAAATGATGCGTAAATATTTGCTCCCGATACTCGCACTGATTGGTCTACTTCTTGCCGTCGCGATAGTACTGATCGGTAATAGGCAATCATCAACATCTCAACCAGTAGTGCAGCCGCCAAAATCACCGTTTGAAAGCTTTGTTGCTGGGGCTGGTATTATCGAAGCAAGCACTGGAAATATTGTTGTCGGCACGCCTGTATCAGGTGTTGTGGTTGAGCTCTATGTACATGAAGGTAGCCCAGTGGAAGTTGGTGATAAATTGTTTAAGATTGACGATCGCGAACAGCAAGCACAACTTATCCCCGCAGTGGCGAAAATCTCAGAAATTGCTGCGCGTTTGGCACAAGCCAAGAGCCAATTTGGACTTGCGAACAGCTTATCGGATAAACGCGCAATCAGTGTTGAGGAGCTAAATAATCGGCGCTTTGCAGTCATGCTTGCCAAAGCTGAGCTGGCATCAGCTCAAGCGCAGGTCAAACAAATTCAGATGGATATTGAACGATATACCGTACGTGCGTTAGTCCGTGGCCGAGTATTGCAAAACAAGATACGCATCGGCGCATTCATGCAAGGTGGTGCTCCGAGTGACTCTTCAATGTTGCTCGGGAATGATAATCGACTATTCGTACGTGCTGACATTGATGAGAATGATGCTTGGCGGATTCAACCAGGTGCACGTGCTGTGGCATTTGTACGTGGCAATCCAACGCTACACACTGCACTGAAATTTGAACGAGTTGATCCGTATGTATTGCCTAAAACCTCGCTAACGGGTGATAGCACCGAGCGGGTCGATACCCGTGCCTTGCAGGTTATTTATAGTTTTGATCACACCACTTTGCCGATCTACGTTGGGCAGCAAGTCGATGTGTTCATTGAGACCAAAGCGAGTAAATCTTCGAATGGCACACATCCTCAATCCACGTCAACGCCATCTTCCATGAAGATATCGTAATGATCCTGTCAGCCTGCATGCATGAAGGAGTACCAAAATGTTACGTATCGCCTTAAAAATGCTGCTCGGTGATCGTGCCAAATACGTGGGTTTAATCTTTGGGATTACCTTTACATCATTCTTGGTGACATTTGCTGCATCGTACTTCGCAGGAATTATGACGCGCGGTTATGCACCGATTGCTGAAAATAGTACAGTCGATGTCTGGGTGATGGATCCTGCCGTCACTTCAGTTGAGCAAACGACCAATATGTCGCTACAAGCATTGGCAAGAGTCCGCAGTGTCGCAGGAGTACAGTCAGCGGTACCACTTATGTTTGCCACGGCAGATGTCCGTTTTCCAGACGGGCGTTACCAACCCTTTCAGGTTATTGGTGTTGATGATGCAACCTTGATCGGCATGCCATCTATCCAAAATGATGTAATGCCTAGCTTGCTGCGAGTACCTGATGCCGTGGTGATTGATGCAGGAGGAACTAGCGGTAAGCTGGAAACCTCATTTCAAAGTTCAGTTCAATCGCCACGTGGAAAATTGGATTTTGATGCGCCAACCCGCGAACTGGCAATAGGTGATGAATTACTTGTCAATGATCACAGCGTGCGGATTCTCGGTCAATCACAAGGGCTTCCCCGATTCCCACCTCGTCCATTGCTATATACGACTTTTTCGAACGCGACTCGAATTTTACCACCGGAACGACGTCGGCTCACATTCGTGCTTGTAACCGCTGCACCGAAGGTGAGCCCCGAAGACTTGGCGATTCGCATTGAGTCGGCAACGGGTTTGCGTGCGCGTACGTCTGCAGATTTTAAATCCGATACGGTTAATTGGTTTCTGGTTAACTCTGAAGATGTGGGCGATATCGCAGCAATGCTTACTTTGGCTATGTCAGTTGGCTTTGGCGTAACAGGAGTAATGCTCTACATGTTCACCAATGAAAACCTGCGTAATTATGCTGTACTCAGTGCGATGGGTGCCACACCGAGGCTTCTTTTGACGATGGTGTTCGCTCAGGCTGGTCTATGCGGGCTGCTTGGAACTGGTCTCGGGCTTGGACTCTGTGCCATTATCGGGCAGTTGGCAATCATGGCTGGGTATCCGTTTCGAATGATGTGGTTCACGCCTTTGCTGGGTGCGATGACTGTTGTACTAGTTTGCATGGTTGCCGCTGCGTTGAGCGTGCGCCCTGTATTGAAGCTGGAACCAAGCCAGGTATTTTCTGGACGTTGAGTGGGGTTTGTTAGATGTGCATGGTTAGGTAGATATGAAAGGTATCTATTAGCAAACAAAGTTGGATTAAATTTATTCAGATGCAGCCATTCGCAGGCTGCGTCTGTTGTAACAATCAAACGGATTTCACGTTTTTTGACTGCAGA
The DNA here is from genome assembly GCF_054454555.1 of Acinetobacter sp. ANC 4636. NCBI lineage: Bacteria > Pseudomonadati > Pseudomonadota > Gammaproteobacteria > Moraxellales > Moraxellaceae > Acinetobacter > Acinetobacter sp. ANC 4636. Next base: position 33,435 of record NZ_JBTKVD010000013.1, read on the forward strand.
TTTAATCACTTCACAATTAATACTATTGAATTGTTCATCTCTAAATAGCCAACTTTTACCAACACCTGCATCGCCTTTTTCAGATTCAAGAAGTAAGCGAAACTCTCTTTCTTTGATTTCAGGGCTATATGGAGAATGTTGGCCATTGTAGAACATCTCGATTGTACTAGCTCACTGAACTGGTTTAAATCACTTGCACCACAATCTTACCGACATGTTCGCCAGTATCCATTGCCATGTGTGCCTGTTGAATTTCTGCAAACTTGAAAGTTTTGTAGATCATTGGCAAACATTGCCCTTGAGCCAATAACGGCCATACATGCTGTTGCAAACCTTGTGCAATTTCAGCTTTTTCTGCAGTATTCCGCGCACGCATAGTCGAACCAGTAATGGTCAGGCGCTTCATCATGATAGGTCCCAGTTTGGCATCTTTGACCTTGGCACCACCCAAGAATGCGATATACACCAAGCGGCCATCCTTACGCAGTAAATTCAGATTACGCTCCCAATACGGTGCCCCCACAATATCAAGAATCACATCAACACCGTGATTGTCGGTTTTTTCATTGATATAACTTTCAAAATCCTGAGTTTTATAGTTAATCGCATCCGTCAAATGGGCAATCGCCTGAACTTTGTCTTGTGAACCTACTGTGGCAAAAGTCTTGATACCCAAAGCCTGACATAGCATCAAAGCCGTGGTACCAATACCACTACTACCCCCATGAATCAACACAGTTTCACCCACTTGGGCTCTGCCCATCTGGAACAGGTTCGCCCAAACTGTAAAGAAGGTTTCCGGAATCGCTGCGGCGTGAGTAAAGCTGACGCCTGTCGGAATGCTCAATGTTTGACTGGCTGGCACCACGCAATATTCGGCATAGCCACCACCATTGGTCAAACCACAGACCTTATCCCCTACTTTAAACTCGGTTACTTCACTGCCTACCGCTTCCACAACACCTGCGACTTCCAGACCCGGCACCGGTGTTACGCCTTTCGGCATTGGGTATAAACCTTGACGTTGCAGAATATCCGGACGGTTCAGACCAAAAGCATGGACTTTAACCAAGACTTCATTGGCTGCAGGTACTGGAATATCTGTGGTTTGTATTGCAAGTTTTTCCGGGCCACCCGGTTCAGTAATAACAACCTGTTGCATTTGTGTCTGTGCCATTCACTCGATTCCTTGTTTGCTCTATTTTTTTCAACCTTGATTTAAACATAAACACTGGCAGGAAAAAACACATCAGAACCAGTTATAATCCAAAATCAGATCTCGGCACCATTTGGTCATCAGGAGTAATGCATGACAAACATCGTAGAATATAACGAAGATAATTTTTCTGACTTTGAACGTTATGAAGGCGTTGCCATGATTGGTTTTTATGCGCCTTGGTGCGAGTCTTGTGGACTACTAAATTTACGTCTGCAGCAGTTGGCTGCACAATTTGACGACGTTAAATTTGGTCAGGTGAATGTCGATCAGGCACCCATTGTGACCCTACGCTACAATGTATATGGTTTGCCAACGGTTCTACTTTTTAAGAATGGCGTGATTATTGAACGAATCGCGGGGTTGCAATCCCTAGCGCGTTATGCAAAAGCCATCCGCACTGCACTGGCTGACGAGTAAATTCTACTCATCCACAGCCTAAAGTGGGTTAAAAGTTTCAGGAATTATTAGGGCGTATCCTCATTTGAAAACATAGTTTTAAAGGTTTAAAAGAGTTCTTTAAACTCTTTTAATTTGTATATTTTTCAATAGCATGCATCCTATTCAAAGATGATATTTGGCAATAGATTCAATGCACAATACTGTTTCATGGTTGTTATTGTTCAAAGAACAGTAGGAATATCATGGAAGCGATCTTATGGAAGCGATCTTATGGAAATTACGTACAGTTACAACATGGCATGATATTCCTGAAGAGTTTTGTCCTTGGCAAATAAAACATATAATCGGTTTAATCGTTAGGCAGTTAAGGAATGTTTATAATTCTTGAAGCGACCTACGATCAGAGGTTGATGCAACATAAGTCAAATTCAGTCAAGAAATTCAGAAATTTCTTCAGCAGTTGTTCTCGCTGTTCTTGAAACACCAACCAGTGTTGCTGAACCTAGCCCAGTCCATTCTCCATATCCGACTAACCACAGATTAGGTTGTTTGACTGACCTTGTTCCTTCAACCAGTATCGTATTGTTTTCCTCTAAGATCCCAAGAGATTTTAAATGCTCTAAGGCCGCTTTAAATCCAGTACACCAAATCACTGCATCAATCTGTTGAGAAGAGCCATCTTCCCAAATTACACCATTTTCAGTAAATATAGAAAATGGAGGCTTGCTATGCAAAACTCCTCGTGCGCGTGCCTCTTTAACTGAGTCAATCATAACAATATCGCCCAATCCTCCAATTGGTTGATCTACTGTACGACCTTCTAGTTGAGCCTTTAAACGTTCTGTTGCACGTAAAAATAGTACACGCCCATCCACATCATCTGCTAAAAATTGAGGAGGTGTTGGTGTAATCCAAAGTGTATTTGCCACTTTAGACACCTCTGCCAAAATTTGCGCACCAGAATTTCCACCACCGACAATCATCACGTTTTTATTTTTGAAGGTTTCTGCATTTTGGTAATACGCAGAATGTAATTGTAGTCCTTTAAAATTTTCCTGACCTGGATACGATGGAATATAAGGGTGACTCCATGTACCAGTTGTATTCACTACAGCCTTGGCTCGCCATGATCGTTCACCTGCATAGACTCTTAAGAGGTCTCCCTCAACCTCGACACGATCAACATGCACAGGACGAATCACTGGAAAATGATAACGTTGTTCATATTGTCCTAGGTATTCAATGACTTCATTACGAGTCGGATAGGTTTGCTCGGTCTCTGGCATCATCCAGCCTGATAATGAACTCCAGCTATTTGGTGAAAACAGTCTCAAAGAATCCCATGTATGTAACCATGCACCACCCGCCTGTGCCTGCTCATCTAAAATGATAAAAGACACACCTTTGCGCTTTAAAAAATAAGCTGTAGCTAGTGCTGCCTGCCCCCCGCCAATGATGATAACGTCTGTTTCTCTTGTTATTGACATTTTTTCTTTCCCACAACTTCATTATTATCAAAAGTATATATCTATCTTGGTAGTTCTGCCTAAAAAACCAATATCAGGATGAACTGATATTAGGCATGTACAGCATTACCTTTCTATATTCGAGAGCAGAAAAAATGAGAGTGTTACTTCTATTTTCGGCATCTAAAGCTAACATGTAGCCAGCTCCACCTTTTGTAGCTGAATATAGCGTTTCATAACTCAAACATACTGGTGTTTGGCTTATGATCAACGGGTGCGTATTCAAACTGATTTCATTTATTATAGTTATAGACCAGTTTAGTACCCATTCAATTGGTGGTGGTCAATTGATCGCCGATTTGCATAACAGCAATCGACGATGGTTTTCAATTGGCAGATGCTGATTACCGCTGCACTATAATCAACAGCCCCCAAAGAGCCTAACTGAAATAATGCATTTTGAATGGCATGTTGGGATTTTTATATTCTCTAACAGATTAGATGTTACGTTGATTGACGCGTTTAGATAACTCTTCAGCCGATTCCTTACGTTCCGAATAACGATTGGTTAAGTAGGCACTTTGACCACGCGTTAACAAGGTGAATTTATATAACTCTTCCATGACATCTACAATACGGTCATAGTAAGCAGATGGTTTCATCCGACCATCTTCGTCAAACTCTAAAAAGGCTTTGGCTACGGATGACTGGTTCGGAATCGTGATCATACGCATCCAGCGTCCGAGAATACGCATCTGATTCACCGCATTAAAGGATTGTGAACCACCACAGACCTGCATCAAGGCCAAGGTTTTTCCTTGAGTAGCACGAATCGCACCAGCTGCGAGTGGAATCCAGTCAATCTGTGCTTTTAAAATGGAACTCATCGAACCATGACGCTCTGGGGATGACCAAACCATGCCCTCAGCCCAAGCCAGTAGCTCATGTAATTCCTTCACTTTCGGATGGTTCATATCCGCATCTTCAGGTAACGGTAAGCCTTTCGGATGAAATATTTTCACTTCCGCACCAAAGTATTCCAAAATATGTCCCGCTTCGAGTACCGCCAGACGACTATAAGAACGTTCACGATTCGAGCCGTAAAGTAAAAGAATACGCGGTGGATGATCAAGTTGCTTGGCTTGCACCTGCTCAAAGGTTAGCTTTTCCAGCAAATCAAGATCAATATTTAGCAGTGTCATTCGCTTTCCTTTCCCATAATTTAAGCAAAATATTTTTTCAGCCAGAAAGATACACCGATCAAAGAAATCAGCACTGGCACTTCACCAAAAGATCAATCATGGTGATCATAAGCCTGTCCAAAAGTTGCAATCGCTACAGCCAGTGAAACTCAAAGTTATTACCTGTGACAGTAAATAAAACCACGGTCGTTTTGGGTAATCATGTCCTCATTGGCTTTGATTGACAATCATTTAACAAGCCATTGAACTCAATAGAGCTAGATGATGTGAAATTTTTAGTTGACTCACTTGCAGTTTGTCTATGACATCAAAACACATTGCTCATTACTTTCTGCAATCAGCAGAATAATACTGAGACATATCTCACCCGATAAACCTTTAAAAAACTGAACGTAGTCCACAATTGATTCCATTCTATATATTCAAACATCCATATATCCACATATATAGTAAAGAGTATAAGTTAAAAACTTATAATTGAGGATTATAATGCAGCTAGAAAAATATCGATTTAAAAAATTGTCTGCTTTTCTCAGCTATGTTATCAATAAAGAAAATTTTAACGATTAAAAACTTTAAGGAATATCGAATGATTAATAAAAACATTTTAGTTCCAATTGACGGTTCTGATCAGGCACTAGCGGCAGTCAAACAGGCTGCTATTATGGCGACTGCCCTAGATAGCAAGCTAATGCTTATCAGCATTGTCGAAGAGAACCCATTTTCCAACACCGATTTTTATTATTTCGGTGCAGATGCAACAACGATGAAAGCATTTTTTGATGATGCCTGCCACAATGCCACAGATGCTTTAGCAAAAGCAGAGAAATTATGTGTAGATCTCGGTGTAAATGAAGTTGAAACCAAACTCATTAAAGCAGAAGTCTCAGCTAAAACAATTCTCAATGTGGCTGAAGAGTTTGATATTGCCCTGATTATTATGGTGTCTCATGGGCGTAAAGGTATTCAAAAATTAGCGCTGTGAAGTGTCGCAGAAGAGGTATTAAAATTGTCACAAATACCCGTATTAATCGTTAAGTAATAACCAATAGATTGCGATTTATAAGATAAAGAACCAATAGTTAAGACTTCTGGTTCTTTATCAATCAAAGTGAGCGGCTTAAATTACTTATTTTTTTCAATCAGTTCAGCCACCGCCTGAGCTTCCAACACTTTACCGCTCGACACAATTTTATTATCAATAATGAGACCAGGTGTACTTAACAGACCTGTTTCCGCGATTTTCATCATATCGGTCACGTATTCAATTTCAGCTTGTACACCACTGCTCTTCACGGCTTCTTCTGTTGCGGCCAAAAGCGCCTTGCATTTACGACAACCTGTACCAACGACTTTAATTTGCATGTTGTATTCTCCAATGTTTTATATAAGCCAGTAACCCACCGTATTTAAACTATAACCAATAATTAAAATTCCGACGAATATAATCGCGACAAATAAGTTAAGTAAAGGAAGTTTTACAACCTGCTTTAACAGAATCAAGGAAGGTAGGGAAAGTGCTGTAACGGCCATCATAAAGGCCAAGACCGTACCTAGTCCTACTCCTTTCGCGACCAATGCTTCAGCGATAGGTAAAGTGCCAAAAATGTCCGCATACATCGGTATGCCTACGGTAGTCGCAATCAGTACTGAATACCAGTGCTCTTGACCAAGAAGAGCTGTAATCCACTGTTCTGGAATCCAGTTATGTATCGCTGCGCCAATTCCTACCCCAATTAATACATAAAGCCAGACTTTACTGAAAATTTCGGCCACCTGCTCCCAAGCAAATGCTCGTCGCTCTTTAGAAGTCATGGTGAAATCTTCTTCACTCTGTATAGCATGCTGCTGAGTCACAAATTCAGCTACATACTTTTCCATTTTTAAATAACTAATCAAGGAACCGCCCAGCACTGCTAGCACCAAACCCAGCAATACATAGACCATTGCAATTTTCCAGTTAAAAATACTGGCCAACAAAATAATTGAGGCTAAATCAACCAATGGCGAGGAAATTAAAAATGAAAAAGTTACACCAACTGGTAACCCAGCACGGGTAAAGCCAATAAACAGCGGAATTGAAGAACAGGAACAAAACGGCGTAATCGTTCCAAGTAATGCCCCCATGATATTGGCTTTCATTCCAGTCATTCGACCTAGAATCTGTCGGGTACGTTCAGGTGGGAAATAACTCTGAATATAAGATAGTGAATAAATGAGCACTGACAGTAGAATAAAAATCTTAAAAACATCATAGATAAAAAAATGAATACTGCCACCGATCCGAGTCTCGACTGATAATCCAAATACCTCGTCAAGGAACCAGCGCACTCCTCCTGAAAGCCAAGTCATTTTGAGCAGGACATTATTTAGCCAAGCAAAGATCGCAATAATGTGTTCCATTTAAAACTCCTGATCTTGGGGAAATATTGTGCTTATGTAAATAAATATAGTTCTTAGGCACGTACAAGATAAGTGAATAATGTATCTAGCAACTATCTTTTCTTACGTTGACCAAGCCGATTCAGTCAAGCATTTCATGTAATGTGATAAAGTAAACGTATGATAGCCCTAGGTCTTAATTGTGAGTGTCCGTTTCAATTAGGGGGTAATACATTATTATCGCACTTCATGTTTGAATCTGCTCTTTTACTAGAGTGACAAATTCATTTATTAGTTGCAACGCTTCTTCTTTATACTTCCTCTTCCACTTTGCCTCCCATTTCCTTGGCATCCCGTCAGATTCCCACTCATCTAAAGCTAACGCATTAATTATTTCTAGTTCAAACCATTTATTCTTAAGTATTTTAATTTCATCAACACTAATATCAATATCATCAAAAATGAACTCAATTTTTTTCACAAATTGAGAAAAAGAAAATATATTATTCGCAGCAAAATCTATGTTTTTTTGAAAATCAAGAATATTCATTTTATTCACTATACTTAACAGTAACTACTTTACCTTGTGAATTAGTTATAACAGATACATTATTAACTTTATCATAATATATTTTTGTTCCTCCTCTACTATACGCCAATACAGCCCCAAGGGTCGCATGTGAAGCTAATTGGGCTGCGGTATTTTTATCTTCACCATGCCTAAAGGATTCACCCATTAACTGAGATGCATAGGGTGCTAAAGTATTAGTGATGACTTGCAAGTCAGTCTGTCCACCTAGTGCTCCTGTAATCGCAAGCATTAAAACTTGAATCTTATCTCCACCCATACCTCAGTCTTAGGCTCGATCCGATACAGCTTGGTAACTCGGTGAGTTATTTTTTAGAATTTGCTGTTTTTCATTCGGATTTGTCTTATTTGGATAATGGAATACAATCTAAAGGTTCATAAATATAAAATATACGCTTTTGATCTTTAAATCTCTCTATCCTTTTTAGTTTTATTGAAGCAGAATTTTGGCATTTGTAGTCATTAAGAATTTCCCCATCCTTTTCAAATAAATATTGAGATTCAACTTCACCTTCATAATCCACTTTAAATCCATCCCGATATAACTTAACACCATTTTTATAAAATGTAATTTTCTCAAAATCTTTATTTGAAAGAGATATTAATGCATAATCCTAGCTAAAATTCGTCAAATTTGATAACTTTATTACTGTTGAGTTTTCATGCATGAGTACGTCACTATCAAATCTTTTCTGTAAAAATAAGTAATATATAATAATTAGAACAATCACGATTAAAATAATTTGGAGACCTTTTTTCATTGTTTAATCCCCATAAAAATTGCAGTACTACTACTTTTTACCTTTTGACGTGTTTCACGTTGATTTTGCATCTCAATACCAGCACCTGTTTGATCTAAAATCTTTAGCTTACGTTTAGCTAACTCTATTGAGGATAGTTCATAAATTCATAACTCTCCCCATTTTCAAGAATATTCTTCTCAATTACTTTTTTTATTTTTTTCATTATTTTATCTCCTTCATTGAAATAATTTTAAATAATTCAGGATTAGTATAGGGCGATTTATCTACAAAATTCATTTGCTAGGCATGACTAGGCAAAGCTTGTCTGGTCTTATAGTCATACATAGAGCCAGCATTTCCTTCTCTAATGCCTACATCAGGCTGTACCTCAAATTCAACAACATAGAACTTAGATGCAGCAACAAAACCAATGACATTAATATTAATGATAAAATTATACCTATTAAAAAAGATATAATTAACCTAAACTTCAGGTATTGTACCAGTAATGGTACAGCATCTTGCTCCACCTGAAGTTATATATAGTATCAAATCGGTTCTACTTTTTTAAAGTCTGGTACACCTTTACACTTTTTTAAATATTCATTTTGTTCTTCTGATTTTAAATACTTAAAATTATCTGGGTGTATCGCACAATCTTCGTAGTAATAATCACTTAGAATAGAGCAACCCGATAAAAAGTTAATAATCAAAATAATAACAACACACTTAAATTTAAAGTTTTTCATACTTCTTCACCTAATCAAAATTAAAGTATTGGTATATCGAAGACTGACTGACATCCTGGCATTTTTTTACTTTCACCAAAACAAACAGTCGGATGATTTCTTTTTATGCCACGAGGATAAAACTTAAATCCATGATCTAAATAACATTGCTCTTGTAATTTAGAAATATTTTGACTATTTTCACTTGTCAGTATTTTAATAATATTTTTTTGCTTATCCGAAGTAATTTCACTAAATTTTTTAACTCCTATTACAGAATTTATAGCCATATCAGAACACTTAAGTGCTATTTTATCTGCATCAACTTTAGATAAATTCGGATGTACCCATAACTCCTCATCTGTTGCATAATCATTATTCCACCAGTTTCCTGTTGCAAATAACACTCCACAACCAGTTAAGGAAGTGCCTAATAGTAAAACAAGTATAAAATTAATAATGTTTTTCATTAAAGTTCTTACCTTCTGCTTCTTTTACATTTAGTCTTATGCGTGCGGATGTTGATTTATCAACATACCGAAGAAATTCCAAAGAGTACATTTGCTGATGTATTTAAGCTTTTACTTTTTTTATAATTAGCCAACATAGTTTGAGATTTTTGGATATTCGCTTCAATCGTATTGCAATCATTCATGTTATTTAAATCGCTATTCTCTGCTTTATAAATTGGTGTTACAGGTGATAAATTAGAATTTGTAGTACATGCAACTACTAATAGCAAGACAGGCAATAACGTCATTAATTTAAAGATTTTTATCTATTTCCTATAATTTAATTACAAAAACCTGTTGGTTTCCCATTGATTGTACAGTTTTCGTAATTACTAATAACATAACCCTTATTTTTCATGCAATTATCAATACGAATACGACGCGGTGTTACTTCTGCATCTGTCATATTGGGATATAGTGCATTACTATCCAAATTACCTTCATTATAGTTTATAACTCCACAAGAAAATATATCTCGCTTACGTTGCTCAACATCGGTATGCCCTATAGTGTCACTTTTTTGATAAGCCTGAATTACTTTATAACCATTATAAGTATCTGGACTATATTTAGGAATGACCCGTATAGGGACACAGCCATTTAAAAATAAAGCGATTCCTAAAATGAATACCATTTGATTGTTCATCATTATTTTCCTAGTGACAAAAGAAATTGCACAGTATTAGAATCTAACAAATCTGCCAAGGCAAAAGGTGCAGCAACTGGAATGGCTGTTACTGTCGTTGCCGTAGATGCGGTATTTTGAAATGTAGTACGATTGGTAGAGGTATTTCCATCTTTTCCATACCATCCATATTTGAGCGATTTTAACGATCCTATAAAGTAACATTAAATACTGTAATCGTGAATTTTGGGCATTATTATAATGGGTCACTGTGTTCAAAATATTTCATGTTGAGGTAATTGAACTTTCAGGATAATGTGTTGCGATTCAAACTATTTTTCAGCTAGTCGAACCATTCAATGGCATTGAAAATTTATGGAACCAAGCAAAAAGAATTTTAAGAAAATACATGGACTTCCTAAAAAATCTTTTTACCTGTTTCTGAAATATGTGAGTTTAAATTTAAGTATGGCAGTTTAAAACATCTGTTAAAAACTTTACGACTTTAGACTGGCATTTATAAACCTGATCTGGCATAGCTCTTAAAATTTTTTACTGTATATCCGTCAGTTTCTTTTTCTTATAACCAATTTGCGCTCGGGTTATGCCCAAAGTACGAGCAGCTGCACATAAGTTTCCTTCAGAACGTTTTATCGCAGCATCAACCAGAATAGATTCCACATCTTCCAAAGTAATTGATTCATTAAAAAAATGGTCTATAAATAAATCCACGGCTTGGCTATTTGATTTATTTTCAACTTTGCCAGTCGTATTTAATACTCTATTTTGTTCTTTATCAGCAAAATTGAGGCTAAATGAAAATAATGTGGATGCATCTATAAGTTCATCCTGACCCGTGAGAATCATGCCGCGTTCAATCACATTTTCTAATTCTCTGACATTCCCTGGCCACTTGTAATTTAGCATCATATCAATTGCTTTATCTGTAAAACCTTTGATTCTTTTACCTTCTCGAGCTGTAAATTTTTCTACAAAACGCTGTGCAAGAATTAAAATATCTTCTTTGCGTTCACGTAAAGGTGGAATAAATACAGGAAAAATATTAAGACGATAATATAAATCTTTACGAAAAGTCCCCTTCTCTACAGCCTCAGCCAAATCAACATTAGTTGCCGCAATGACCCGTACATTCACTTTACGTGTTGTGGTATCACCTAAGCGATCAATCTCACCAGATTGTAAAGCTCTTAATAACCGAGTTTGTGCGCTTAAGCTTAATTCACCGATCTCATCTAAAAACAATGTGCCGCCATCAGCGCGCTCAAAACGCCCAGCACGTGAACTCTGCGCTCCCGTATAAGCGCCTTTTTCTATGCCAAATAACTCTGACTCAATTAAGTCATTCGGCAATGCACCACAATTTACAGCAATAAATGCTTTATCTGCTCGTAGGCTAGCCTGATGAATTGCGCGAGCAAAAACATCTTTTCCCGCGCCCGTTTCACCCTGTAGCAATACAGTTGTTGATGTTTGTGCAGCCTTTTCTGCCAACTGCCATGTCTGTTTAAAACGCACAGATTTACCCACCATATCGGCGGGAACTAAACGTTCAGTTAAAGACGCTCTGAGATCATCTACCTGATGTTGCAACGATAATAATTGTTCAAAGATAGAATCGGTTTGATAATATTTTAGGTCATTCTCAAAATCATCCCACTCTTCAATTGGCTTGCCAATAAAGTTACAACTGGCTCTTGAGCAGGAAATTTCTTTATGCAAAATGAATTTTCCCATAATTGCACTCACATAGCCTGTTGCATGACCAACCTCAGTCCAGCAGACAGGGTCTTCATTTACACCATATAAATTATGATGGATATAACTTTCAATCGAGTTTTCCCAAGTACCGTCCAGGAAATATTGACCTTTTTGAATATCAATCTTCACCTGATTAAAAGTTACCTTTACAATTCCCTCTAGAGAGTGAAATAAGGGACCTTTTTCTAATAGCTCAAGGTCAGATAAGTTTTTATAGGTTTTACGTACAATTTCTGCGTCTCGTACACCCGATGCATAACCGAACCGCGTGAAAATTCCTCGTGCACGATCAAATCCAACAGAATCAATTAACTCTTTACGTAATGTAGCCATTGCAGATGAATGCATCAGCATCATCCGCTCTTCATCGAGCCATATTTGTCCAGTTTTAAAAGAAAATCCTAAACGAGAAGCAACTTCCTGTATTCCCAACAAATCCCGATCCATGAGATCTTTCCTCTATCTATTCGTCTAATCATCTAAATAAATGAGTAGCAGCCGACCATCAGCAATATTTTAAATTTTTAGCTCTCAGACTAGAGTATCTCGTTCTTTCATTTCAAAGTGAAGAATTTTTCTTTTAGATTTAGAAATTGTTTAGTTTTTAATAAAAATCTTTTGAAATAATAGATTTAGTTTTTATAAATTCGGTTTAATCCCTACTCAAAAATCGTTTTGAAGTAGGGATGAATAGATTTAATGCTATACCTCTGTATTAAGACGCAGCTTTGACTTGATTTAACATGTCTAAGGCAACATCAACAATCATGTCTTCTTGCCCACCGACCATGCGGCGTTTACCCAGCTCAACCAAGATATCGAAAGCAGAAATGCCATATTTTGCAGCCGCAGCTTCAGTATGGCGTAAAAAGCTCGAATAAACTCCAGCATAGCCCAAAGCCAGTGTTTCACGATCGACTCGTACTGCGCGCTCTTGTAACGGACGTACAATATCTTCAGCAGCATCAATCAGTTTTTTTACATCACAGCCATGCTTGAGTCCCATGCGGTCTGCTGCTGCAATAAAGACTTCGAGTGGGGCATTACCTGCACCTGCTCCCATGCCAGTGAGACTGGCATCAATCCGGTCACAACCATGCTCTAGCGCGACCAAGCTGTTTGCTACACCTAAACTTAAATTATGATGGGCATGCATACCGGTTTCCGTTGCAGGATCAAGCCTGTCTTTAAGTGCTTTAAAACGTTCGGCAATATCATACATATTCATGGCACCGCCTGAGTCGACCACATAGACACACTGGGCACCGTAACTTTCCATCAGTTTGCCCTGTTCAGCAAGCTGTTGTGGCGTAGTCATATGACTCATCATTAGGAAACCCACTGTATTCATGCCTAACTTGCGGGCATATTCAATATGCTGTTTAGAAACATCAGCTTCTGTACAATGGGTCGCCACTCGGACAATACGTGCACCTGCATCATATGCAGATTTTAAATCATGTACAGTCCCGATCCCGGGTAGCAGCAAGGTCGCAACCTGAGCATGTTTCAACTGACTGGAAACTGCTTCGATCCATTCCAGATCGCTATGCGCACCAAAACCATAATTGAAACTTGAGCCTCGTAGACCATCACCATGAGCCACCTCAATGCTATCCACTCCAGCCGCATCTAAAGCACGTGCAATGGTTTTCACTTGTTCTAGGCTATATTGATGGCGAACCGCATGCATTCCATCGCGTAATGTAACATCCGAAACGTATATTTTCTTTTTATAATCAAACATCTGTTAGATCTCCATAGCTGTTTTTGCTAAGATTTTAATTTCAGCAATCTGCTCTGCTGCTGCCAAAGCTGCGCTGGTCATAATGTCCAGATTACCCGCATAAGCAGGTAAATAATGAGCCGCACCTTCTACTTCCAGAAAAATCGACACCTTTAAACCTGATTTCTTTCCAAGATCAGGAATATGAACTGCATGATCCTGAGTGAGAAGTTCAAACTGCACATCCTGTTTTAAACGGTAACCTGGCACATAACGTTGTACTTTGTGTGCCATCTGCTCTACAGATTGACGAATCGTCTGTTGGTTCGCCTGTTCATCCACCAGACAGTAAACCGTGTCACGCATAATTAAAGGTGGCTCCGCAGGATTCAGAACAATAATCGCCTTGCCTTTTTTCGCCCCGCCAACCTGCTCAATTGCGGTAGACGTTGTTTCGGTAAACTCATCAATATTGGCGCGTGTACCTGGTCCTGCGGACTTACTGGCAATCGAAGCCACAATTTCTGCATAATGCACTTGTGCGACTTGAGATACGGCATACACCATTGGAATTGTGGCCTGTCCACCACAAGTCACCATGTTGATATTCGGCGCATCCAGATGCTCTTCCAGATTGACCACTGGAATGACATAAGGCCCAATCGCAGCAGGCGTGAGGTCAATAACCTGTATGCCATACTGTTGTAAAATGGCATTATGTTTTGAATGGGCATTTGCTGAAGTTGCGTCAAAAGCAATCCGGATATCTGCAAAATTCGGGAGGTTAACAAGACCTTCAATCCCGTCGGCAGTAATTTCTACACCCAAACGTGCTGCACGCGCCAAACCATCAGATGCAGGGTCAATTCCGACCATTGCTGCAACTTTAAGATGTTTGGAATAACGCATAATTTTAATCATGAGGTCGGTGCCGATATTTCCAGACCCAATAATAGCCACGGCAATTTTTTGTTGTTTCATATTCAAGTCTCTTATTGGGTAAAATGGATGCGAACTTGGCCCAAGCCTTCAACAATCGCATGATAGGTTGCACCCGCTTTTGCAGGCACCATTGGCCCAAGCGCACCTGTGAGTACGATATCTCCAGCACGTAAAGGTGTGCCAAGTTCTACCATTCGATCAGCCAACCAACAGGCCGCAATCAATGGATTACCCAGACACGCTTTGCCTTGCCCATGTGAAATCGGAATATCATTTTCAAATAACTGCATATTGCAGTTAATTAAATCTAATTCACTTAAGGGCTTAGGCTGACTGCCCAAAACAAACAAACCACAGGATGCGTTATCGGCAATCGTATCGACCAAAGAAATGTCCCAGTTTTGAATTCGGCTATCGACAATTTCTAAAGCAGCCACTGCATAATCGGTAGCACTTAGAATATCAGCCAGAGTGTGTTGCTGATGCGTCAGATCCTGTTTGAGGACTAATGCGATTTCTGCTTCGATTTTGGGCTGTAATAAGTTCTGGATCTGAATTTCATCATTATCTGCATAGGCCATGTGTGCAAAAAGGCAGCCATAATCTGGCGAATCGACACCCAGCTGTTGCTGAACACTGCGTGATGTCAGGCCAATTTTACGCCCGACGATACGTGCACCCTGACTCAACTGCTGCTGAATGTTATGTTGCTGAATCGCATATGCCAGTTGAATACGATCGTCTCCTTGCAGCGTTGAAGATTCACGTAAAGGGGGGCAGGTCAGCATATTTTGAGCAGCTAAACGTAGCTGTTCGGCATGAGAATGAATAGTAGCTTGTTGCATAATAGGTTTCCTAAAAAGTCCAGACGAGTTTTAACCAAGTGCTGTCGCCTTCCGGGCGGTTTTCTACATTCGTTTCTTTTAAGTATTTAGCTTCAATTGACCAGCCTTTCTGCTGATAATGAATCGCTGGACCATAAGCAAGGCTTTGACCTTTAAATGCGATCTTTTCACCATTCACTTCATCACTACTTAGCTGCTTAAATGCATACCCTTCAACGCCTAGCGTTAAACTGGGATAAAATTGATAACCAATTGCATAGTCAGCCGCAAAATAATTACCTGACTGATAATGCGTGTCTTTATTTTCACTATTTATACTGTAAGAAATTTTGGTCGAAATATCCCAACCTTGAGGTTGATGGTAGGTGTAGGCTAAAATCGGGCGTACGGTATAGTAATTTTTGCCGATATTTGCCATGCGACTGGCTTTATAATCTCCTGTAGGAAAAACTCCTTCTATTGCAGCCGCCCAATGTTGATTGCCCTGATGCCAACCCAGCATCGGTGCAAAAATAAAGTCTCCTAACCCTGCCTCACTCGCCTTCTGACCATTAATTTTCAAATCTACATTAACTAGAGGCTGTACTGCATAAAACCCAAGTTGCCCGTCAAAAACTTTTTGTTCTGTCATCCAGACGAAACGGGGCACTACAGCATTTGCTTCAAGATTAAAGTTCGGAATGATGCTTTGCCCTTTTGAACCTACAAACTCTGAAGCCTGATAATGCTGATAGTAAGACAGCAAATACAGCCCTGGTGGTGGCAATGCGCCTGCGAGTACACCTTCTGCGCCTAAAGCGAAAGTATCAGTCCCGTTTTCTGTCGCGTTTACTACACTAGAAAAAAGTGCCAGCCCACTCGCTAAAATGAGTTTTTTATTCATGTCACATCCTTTATGTTGTCATGGTTGGTCTAAGGCGATCCTGCCTTAGACCAAAAGCCGCTTATTCTTCGTTGAAGAAATCGCTGACTAATCGATTAAAACGGGCATTGTGTTCAATTTGCGCCCAATGACCGCATTGACCAAAGACATGCAGTTGAGAACGTGGAATGAGTTTTAATAATGTCAATGATGTTTGTAATGGAATGACCTGATCATCGCGCCCATGAATAATGAGAGTTGGCTGTTGCAACGACTCAATCAGTTCTGCTGGGCTTTCCAAAGCATCGACCCAACGTTGACGCGGTGCAGGGAACATGGCAGAAAATGACTCCTGAAAACCTGGACGAATACTGGCTTGATAACGCAACTCTGCGAGTTCATCAGTGATCAGTTCACGACTATAGGCAAAAACATCCATCAACTTGCGCATATTCTGGAAAGAAGGCTCATAACCCCAAACATTATCCAGACCTCGAGTGATCTGGAATGGCACACCCACACTACCCATCAATACCAGGCGTCGCACCCGTTCCGGATAAGCGATCGTAAATGCCAGCGCGATACTGCCACCAAATGAATTTCCGACCAGATCGACCTGATCAATATCCAGTGCATCCAGCAGGTCTTTGACCTGTTGAACCCAGACCGCCTTGTTATAGCTCACGCCATCAGGACGTTCGGTATAACCAAAACCGAGCATATCTGGCGCAATAACACGTGCCTGTTTGGACAATTCAGGCATCACCAGACGCCAGTTGGCCCATGCTGTCACTCCAGGACCTGAACCATGCACCATCAGGATGGTGCGTTCGCCACTGCCCATATCATGGTAATTTGTTGAAAAGCCACCAGTTAAAATCGAATTAGCAATTTCCGGATTTACACTTACATTCATTTTCTATCTTCCTGATTCATTATTTCTGCGGTTGTTTTTAGGTCATGACGTTAAAGAACGTTTCATTCAGCTTGCGCTCATGAAAGAAAATCGCTTTAGGCAGTTCATCTGCTGTCCATGTCAACGCGGGACGATCGGAATACCAGATATATCCGCCACTAAAGACTTCATTGCGATTACCTGACGGATCAAAGAAATACAGCGTTTCACCACGGGTAATACCGTGACGGGTTGGGCCAATTTCATGTGGCACATCATGATTGGCAATGGTGTCAGCAGCAGATAGCACTTGTGCCCAGGAATCAACAAAGAAAGACATGTGATGGATCTTGCCTTTGTCTGGTGTGAAGATAAAAGCCACATCATGCGGCTTATTACTGCAGGACAAAAATGCAGCCATCATGGTATCGCCATCTACCACCTGTTCAGTCAGGTCAAAGCCCAATACTTCGGTAAATAGACGATAGCTGCCAGCGACGTCATCGCCCATTAAGGCACAGTGATCAAGTCGGCTTGGGTGAATTCCTTTCAGGTTCTGCGCCTGAACACCAGGATTGGTGGTTGGCATGCCATTACCGTAGATTTCTTTATTCGCATAAAGTTCAATCACATGGCCAGTTGGCGTGATAAAACGGGCACGCTCTCCAGTTGCCAGATTTTCACCTGCTGGCCGCCATTCAATACTGACGCCATAATCCTGCAATGCCTGAGCTAAGCGTTTTAATTCGGCTTCATTCACAACCTTAAAAGCCATGCATTCCAGCCCAGGGCTTTCTGCTTCACGCAAAATCAGCGAATAGTGATCATGCTCATCCCAGGCTTTTAAATAAACGCGTCCCTGATCATCCCGTGCTGTTTCAATCAAACCCAGTACATTGGCGTAATGATTGACTGCATCTTGCAAGTCCAACACACGAAGTTCTACATGACCTGGACGTGAAACTGATTTTTTGCTCATTGTGTTCTTCCCTATTGTGTATTTCCATTTTTTGTACTGTTTTTAAGCCCCAGAAAGGTGACATCCAAATCACTTTCTGGGTAAATACGGCAAGCCAAGGCAATTCCTGTCTGTTGCTCAAGTTCACTCACCTGTTCACGGCTCATGCGCTTGCATTGGTAATTGCCTTGCAGAACCTGCACGCGGCAGATGCCACACCCACCGCCACGGCACCCCACTGGAATGCCTTTACGTGCCAGACTTTTCATGCCATCCAGCAAACTCAGACCGGAATGGCAGTGAAACTGTTCATCACTGCTGTGTAATCGAATCAGGTGCATTGCTCAGCTCCTTATTCAAATATTCCTGAATAGTGGGCTGCGCGTTGCCTGATTGGCAGCATCGGCAGCGCTCAGGAATTTTTCCATGTGAATATCACGTTCATATAAACGGCCACGCATCAGACTGCGGATTGATGCTTCAATCATGGGTGGCGGCCCACACAAATAAGCTTTGTGATCGCGGAAATCTTCGTTAAAAGCGCGCCCAGCAGCTTCATGGACAAAACCACGCTCACCCTGCCAATCACTGCCGTCAGTTTCATCGGAAAGCACCGGAATGTAACGAAATTGTGGATACCGATTTTCAAGCTCAGTGAAAAAGTCGTAGTAATACAATTCGGCAAAATTTCGCGCGCCTTGCAGCAGGGTAATCTTGCGTTGATCACCCGCTTCCAGCAGTTCCAGAATCATGGATTTCGGGCTGGACAGTCCTGAACCACCAGCAATAAAAATGACGGGCTTCGGGTCAGAATGACGCAGATAGAAACGTCCCAGTGGCCCGCTGAATTTAAGTGTCTGACCAACACTCAAGTCATCATGTAGCCAACCTGTTCCAACACCGCCCGGCACTTTACGCACATTCAATTCAATCAAGTTTGCTTGCGATGGCGCACTGGCAATTGAAAAGGCACGTGGTTCGGGCAAGCCAGGAATATATAAGTTGATATATTGACCCGCCTGAAAATCCACATCTTCTGCAACCCGCAAGAAGATGCCACGAATGGTCGGCGTCAGTTCCACAATTGACTCAACAGTTGCCTCAAAGTCACGCAGTGGAATGGCTCTGGCATCTGGGTCTTCGTCCATTTCCACTTCAATGGTTAGATCAGACTGTGGAATCGCACAGCATGCTAAAGCTTTACCTTCCGCACGCTCCATATCCATGAGGGCAAATGGAGAAGCCTCACCCAAATCCACCTCACCTTCCACCACATCCACTTTACAGGTGGCACACAGACCATGCCCGCAGGCATGTGGCAACCACACACCTGCACGTAAGGCAGCATCCAAAATGGTTTGACCTTCTTCCACTTCAATGACTTGACCTAAAGGCTCAATCGTTACTTCATAGCTCATCAGATTTCTCCTTAAATTCCGTTTAAATCAGGAGTGCGCAAACGCAGATAGCTTTTATGGTTAATGCCCAGATTTTCAAAAGTTGAATCTTGATCGTAAGTTAAGGTTTGTCCTTCAAAGAACCACTGCACATTTAACCAGTCAATTTTTGCCCAATCCGGATGGCTGGCAAACACGGTCTGCCCCATGACCTGCTCAATAAAATCACTGAAATGCTGATGAGCATCGACTAAAATGGCAATCGGGGCGCTGATGCTAAGATGACCAAGCCATTCAATAAACAACACTTGCTGACCGTTAAACTGGTCTTTGGCATCACGTACGACACCGACATAATTTGGCTTTAAAGCAACTACAGACATAAAACTCTCCTTTGGCGATGTCTATTCCTTGACATCACCCTATTGTTATTGGATCTAGAGATTGGCGATTAAATCGGTTGACTATGAACCGTTCTGTTTCCATTTCGCCCAGTTGGCAGCATCAGGTGATGTTTCATAAGCACCGGAATCTACCCCCGGCTCGACATATGACCAGCGCACCACATCTTCAATTCCTGGTCCACCTGCTTTACCTTTGAGGATTTGCTGTACTGGCAACCATGCCTGTACATATTTTTCTGGTTCATTATCAAAAATATCTTTACAGCCATCCGAGCAGAATTGATATTTTTCATCTTTATAGATACTTTCACGCTGACGACGAGTAAGCGGATCATCCACTTCAGTAAAGATCATTGGAATCTGACAGGTTTGGCATAAACAAGGCAAACTGGTGTTGTACCAACGTTTTCCGGCATCTTCCTGCTGTTTCCAGTGTTCAAAACGTGGCTTATAGATTGCATCAAAACTGTTTGGATATTCTTTCGATAACCAAGCCTGTTCTTCTTCGGTTGGCAACCAGGCATGCAAGCCAGTTCCCCAGCAGTATTGATAGAACATGGCCCAAGCCTGATGGGTAATATGGTCTTTTTCCTTGACTGAATCTTCCCAGTATTTCGGCTTGCGAATGCCGTAACGCTCAAGGTCAGCAAATAATGCACCGCCACTTTGCTCGAAATAGATTTCCCAGCCTTCACGCCAAGACATGATTTTCTTCGGCAGCATGTAATCCATCATCATGCCCACCAAAGTCAACAAGCGGTAACCACGCCAGAACCATTTATCAATCCATTTCTGTACGATTGGTACGTTATCTGGATCTTGTTCCAACAAGAATTTAATCACTTCTAGGCCCAGCGTCATATGACGGGCTTCATCAGATTGCGCCGAGAAACCAAAGGTCACTGTAGCCATATCACCATTAAAAGCAGCACCAGACATAAATGGCATAAACAGCAAATTGGTCAGCACATACTCAAAGGAAAAGGAAATTGACACCAGATATTCAAATGGACCTGCGGTCATGGCATCGTTAATAAATGACTTCGGTACAGACAGATACCACAAGCGGTCAAAATTCTGTGGCCAAGAGTGGAAACCATTAAAATAACGGTTGTAATGACTTAAGGTATGCACCTGGGTTTGGCAATGACGTAATTCATCAATCGCCTGCATCTGGCAAGCAACACGCGAACCTACACCGCGTAACTGGCGTCCTGCCATGGCAAAGCCACGATGAGCATTGTATTCAATGGGTGTTACGCCCGTTAAAAACAGTTTAATGGCATTGATATAACGTGCATCAGTCACATTTAAATGACCATTATTTTGCGAGAAGGCATCAATAATGGCATACAGTTTGCGCTCTTTTTCTGCCTGATATTTCCAGTAAGCATCCATGGTCAAACGGAACGGGTCTTCCCATTTATCCCAGTCATGAATTTTGATGCCTTCGAATTTGTCATAAGGAAACACCTCGTCCATATCGACATAACTGGTTTCCCAACCCAAACCACGTGTCATCAATCCATATTTATCTTTAAGACTTAATTTTCGTGTGGTATCTGTTACTTTGTTAGCTTGCACATTCATGTGACAACTCCATTTTTATTTATTGCTATCCATACGTGATTGTTGGTGTTCTGACGGTTTATCTGAACCAGCCCACGGTAAAACTGTCCTCAGTTTCTTCAATATTTCCGGAAATACTAATCAGGTTGATATGAATTTCCTGCAAGTCCCAAGCACGTCCCAACAACTCTTCCACTGAATCCCGACGAATGACCAGTTGTCCTGGAGCATCAATTTTCACCATCGCAGGGAAATATTCGATTTTGGCCTGTGGGTTATCCTGTTCAATCGCTTCAATAATTGGGCGGGTGTCGTCATTGGTTTGAAAAGCCATAAATACATTGGTGCTCATGCTGCAACCTCCACCAGATTCAGTCCGATTTTGCTTAGACGTTTAGCGAAAAGATCATCTAACAATTCAAGATCAGTTTCGTCACCATCGAAGGCTTGCAGTAAAGCCAATACTGCGCTACGTGCCTGCCCATGCCAGTTCGCAATCCAGTTTATAAGCTGTTGACGGTTGTGTTCCGATTCTGCAGCAGTGGTTTTCAGTACTGAATTCACCCAAGGCTGTGTTTCTTCAAACCATTCATTCATAAAAGCAGTGAGCAGGCTAATTGCCGCAGCACCATGTGCCACCAAGTCACGGTCAACAATCAATTTAACCAACGGATAGAAATAACCATCAAAAACCAGATTTTGTGCAATAAACAGTTCATACCAGTCTTTTACAACAAACATCTGTTCCATACTTTGACGTAGCGGTTGCCAGTATGCACAACCTAGCCAGTCCTGCTTGGCCTGTTCTAAAGATGTGCCTTGATTGCCATCTAGCAATAAACCAATTCGGCTCAAATACTGGGCTGAACCTAAACGGTCCATGGTGGCAAACATGGTGGCATTGGTGAGCGTTGCACCGTAGGCATAGCCAGTAATAAAACTGTTGTTCATATTGGCACCCCACTCATAGTGACGTAGCGGCAATAACAGTTTTTCTGCTTTTTCCAATAAAGCTGCCGGAATGTTGCCTAGCAGGTGATTTTTTTCCACAAACGTAAAATTACTTTCTAGCACTTCCTGCTGGCGCGCACGTGTTTGGGTATAGCTACCGTAATACAGTTGGCGTGGATCTTTCAGTACATACCAGTCTTGCATTTTGATCACGGTACGTGCGGTATCAAAAATTTCATGTTCTGGTTGCCATAACGGACGATAGTGAAAATTAATTTCTTCCTGAATATCGTAGCTGGCTTCCTGATAACGCGAAGCGACTTTATCGCCAAAACGCTTCTCAACATATTTATAGGTATTTCGAATGGGTTTTACATTCGAGGTTTTAATATCAATTTGCATGCAAGATCTCCCTGATCATTTACATTTGTTTTATTCATTAATTCCAGGCAATCCAAAGCGCCATTTCATCCGTTCATATTCAAGCTGTGCAATTTCATCATGACTCAGGTTTTTCACCTGATGCCGCTGACAAAACTCCTCAAAGGCAGCAAAAGGCATAATCATTTCCACTGCAAGCTCCGGATCACCAATTGAAAACTCGAACTCGACAAAGCGATCTCGTTGTGTTCCGGTAATATGTACATAGCACTGGGACTCTTCCTGATTGAGTAGTGGCATAACTGCATCCTCACCTTTCCCTGCTTAATAGTTTGCAAAGGCTATGCCAACTTATAAATATTATTATTTATCATATACTTGTTATTATTTTTGAATATTTATGAGTTTTATTTCTTTATAAAATTATCAAGTTCATCTTTGGACTTGCGAAAATTCTTAAGTCAAACCTATAAATTAAAAAATATTAGAATAAATAATGTACTACCAATCACTAAACATAAGTGTTACTCGGTAATTAGGGGAGCTAGTGCGATTAACCAAATAGATCACTATAAGAGTGATGTAGAATTGCTTAAAAAATAAACATATTTAAATTAGTTTTTAAAGTTTAAAAAATTTTTTTAACTCTTTTTCATTTGTATATTTTTCAATGGTACGCACTCTACTCACAGATGATATTTGGCAACAAATTCAATCTACAATGCGGTTTCATGGTTGTTATTATTCAAAAAACAGTAGGAATATTATGAAAATGACGTACAGGTGCTACATGCGTGATATTCCTGAAGCGTTTTGTCCTCTTGCAACTGGCACGCATGGATTAACGATTGATTTTAAATAAACAGTAGCACTACAGCAAAAATAGAAAAACAGATGCCTGATAGATAATAAATATGTGGCGTATAACGCTGTAGATATTGCAACCATTGCGGTTGGGTCAGCCATGTCACCACACTTATATTCCAGATCAAAACCACCATCACCATCCAGATACTTACGGAAATTTTATAAACAACACTGGTCTGCTGTGGGAGTAAAATCATTAAGCTACTATAAAACATCCAGTTTTTAGGATTGAGTAAACTTGATTGCAGCCCCATTCCAAGCAAAGATCGCCAACTCACCTCAACACTCATCTGCTGATGTGCTGGCTGTTCTAACTTCAAATGATGGTGAGCGTAGCGAATACAGATACCCGAAAGATAAAACAAATACAGCGCTCCCACATAGCGTAATCCGAACAAGAAATCCGAACTCAACTGCCCAAGAGTACTAAGTAGTAATATCAACACCCCAAGAATGAAAGCATTTCCCAATGCAATCCCCCAAGCAACTCGATAAGCTACCCGATGTGAATAACGCAGTAATGTCATTAATAAAAGGAAAAAATCGGGACCTGGAGAAAGCAAAGCAAGAAAATGCGTAACAGCAATAACAACAAAAAAATTCATAGCACACTCAAATACTGACGTGGCTTAAGCTTATGAAACTACTGAACAATTTTATTGTACAAAAGTGCGAGAAAAACCTTGCTGATACTGTTTCGGAGTCACACCAGCATGTGCCTTAAAGACTTTATGAAAGTGGCTCTGATCACTAAAACCCAGATCGGTTGCGAGTGTACTAATTTTCGCACCTGTTTTTAATGCTTGGCGAGCTTGATGAATTTTAAGATTAATCTGAAACAAATGCGGGGTTAAACCGAGATTAGCTTTAAATAAGCGAATGACCACATAACGACTCACACCAATCTTCTCTGCAAGTTGCTGTAAAGATAAAAAACCTTGTGCATTTTGGCAAAGGGTTATCAGCATTTGTAAATGTTGATGAAAATAAGCATGTTGAGGTAATTGCTGCCAGTCGATATATGGAAATAAGAGCTGTGTGAGGCACTCGATTAATACTTGTTCTTTTTCTGCAATTAATACATCTGGATCAAGCAAGGTCTGATTCATCTGACAAAAAGCTTGATAAGCTACAGAGTCATGTAGCACAAAAGGCTTAAGCTGCGGCATAGGAGTTTTTTCGAGCAATAAAAAATGCACTTCACTCGATAATTGTTCTAACCACGTTGCATCAACATGCAACATTTGGTAACTCCAGTGCTGATGCTGCACTGGATTACACGAATGCTCAATATGTGCAGGAATAACAACAAGGCTTCCTTGCTGAATTGTCACTTCATCGGTAAAAGCACTATAAAAAATACTTTGCCCTGCATCCACCGCACCAATTGACAACGTTGGATGGCTATGTGCCTTGTAGCAAATACGACTTTCACATGCCCGCCGTGTTTCCACATAAGGCGTGCGAGGATCTGACCAGAACTCAGGCAAATTGGGTAACAGCAAGTGCGCGTTCAATATCCTGCTCTAAGCTTTCAGGTTTGGTCGCTGGTGCATAGCGATTAAGCACCTCACCATTTCTCCCGATCAAGAATTTAGTGAAATTCCACTTAATGCTTTGACTACCTAAAATTCCCTTAGCTTCACGGGTGAGCAGGCGAAAAATCGCATGTGCTTCAGGGCCTTTTACATCGACTTTAGCAAACATTGGAAAACTGACACCATAATTACGCTTACAAAAGCTATCTATTTCTTCATTGCTTCCCGGATCTTGGCCACCAAACTGATTACATGGAAAGCCCAATACAACCAGGCCCTGATCCCGATACTTTTGATAAAGCTTTTCTAGGCCCGAAAACTGTGGAGTGAAACCACACTTACTGGCAGTATTGACGACCAGCAGCACCTTCCCTTCATAATCGGCCATAGACTGAATATGACCGTCTAGACGTTCTGCTTCAAATTGATAAATTTTAGTCATGGATAAGTTTCCTCATCGCCTTTTTCTTGTGTTTTTAGTTCCAGAGATGCCGAATTTACACAGTAACGTAGACCTGTTGGCTGTGGGCCATCTTCAAAAACATGCCCCAAATGTGCATCGCAGTGATGACACACAATTTCGACACGTACCATTCCGTGGCTCAAATCATCATGTTCTTCTATTGCAGTATTATTAATTGGTTTATAAAAACTTGGCCAACCACAACCACTGTCAAATTTGGCATCTGACTCAAATAATGGCGCGCCGCAACAACGACACACATAAGTTCCTGACTGTTTGGTATTCCAGTATTTCCCTGTAAATGGAGCTTCAGTGCCTGCTTGGCGTGTAATTCTATATTCTTCTGGCGATAACTCTCTTTGCCATTCTCTTGGTGTTTTATTCAATTTTCCCATGATTCTATCCCTGTCTATTTTGCTGTTTAAAATAGGATAATCCTATATTTACGTTATTCATTCTAAAATTTCTAGTCTTTAATTCACAAATTACAAAACATGTATAAACAATAAAAAAGCAAAAAGAAAGCAATTTTAACAATAAAGGTGAGCAATTTTATTTGGTAAGTGCTTTTCCGTAAGCAATATTAGTGTTACTCTTACAACCATTCTTGCTTAGGATTAAAAAATGTCGCAAAAAAAGAGCGTTATTTTTAAAAATCTACTGCCCGTGATTAAACAATATCAACAGGCAGGATTTACGCATGAAAAAATTGTTACATTACTTAGAGATCAACATGACCTTGACCTAGTAACAACTGAAACATTTAAAAGTTATTTATATCGTTATGCAAAAGTGAACCCCACTCCTTCCGAGACCATCAAAATGACGAACACCATCCAAACCCCACGTGAAATTAAAAAGTCATCAAAACTTGAGCATGTTTGCTATGACATTCGTGGACCAGTGTTACGAGCGGCGAATGAGATGGAAGAACAAGGGCATAAGATTATCAAGCTCAATATTGGCAACCCAGCCACGTTTGGCTTTGAAGCACCACAAGAAATTATTAACGATGTTGCTTTAAATTTACCGAATGCGATTGGTTATACAGACTCGCGCGGCATTTTCCCCGCACGTAAAGCTATTTGCCAGTATTATCAGCAAAAAGGCATTCTCAACATGCATGTCAATGACGTGTACATTGGTAATGGCGTATCTGAACTGATTGTCATGGCAATGCAAGGCTTGCTTGATGACGGCGATGAAATACTGGTTCCAATGCCAGACTATCCGCTTTGGACAGCCGCAGTCAATTTATCGGGCGGTACAGCAATTCACTATAAATGTGATGAGGAAAATAGCTGGTATCCAGATATTGCGGATATGGAAAGCAAAATCACCGCAAATACGCGCGGGATTGTAGTCATTAACCCAAACAACCCAACGGGTTCAGTTTATCCGCGCCATATTCTGGAACAGATTGTTGCCCTTGCAAAAAAATATGATCTAATTTTATTCGCAGATGAAATTTACGACAAAATCATTTATGACGGAATTGAACATGTTGCTTTAGCGTCTTTAGCAGGCAATCATCTGTGCATTTCCTTCAATGGATTATCTAAAGCTTATCGTATCGCAGGTTTCCGTGCAGGCTGGATGGCAATCACAGGTGACAAGTCTCGTGCAACCGACTATATCGAAGGTTTGGACATGCTGGCATCAATGCGTCTTTGTGCAAACCATCAGGCACAATATGCGATTCAAACTGCACTGGGTGGCTATCAGTCGATTAATGATTTGATTCGCCCAGGTGGTCGCCTGTATGAACAACGTAATATTGCATGGCAAATGCTCAACGAAATTCCTGGTGTGAGTTGTGTCAAACCTGAAGGTGCAATGTATTGCTTCCCTCGCCTTGACCCAACGGTATATCCAATTCAGGACGATGAAAAGTTAATGCTTGACCTGTTACGCGCTGAGAAAGTCTTACTGGTGCAAGGAACAGGTTTTAACTGGCCAACACCAGATCATTTCCGTGTTGTGTTCTTACCTGCAGAAAATGAACTGAGAGAAGCAATCACTCGAATGGGACGTTTCTTAGCTACTTTACGTTAAGTTAAATGATGCAATGAAAAAAGCAGCGGCTATTTTAGACGCTGCTTTTTTTTCATATGAAACCCAAGCCAATTTCTTCGAATATAAATCATAATTAATCAACATATTTATTCAATCAAAAGCCAAGAATAAAATAAATTATATATTTATCAAAAATATATAAAATAAAAATCGATTATTGTCTTTATTATTTCCCATGTTAAATTTTTACTATTTATTAAAATTTCTAATATTTTCCATGTTATAGGCAATAAATACTATGTAAAAAATGCATACTACTTTCTTTTTTTGCATTTAACACTGCTTCAAAATCGAGCAACAATGCCAACCTGCACAATAACATTACGACACCCGAATTCGGTCAGAGCAGATACAGATTCAGGAATAGAATCCGTAAAACTGACCGAACTTACAAGGAAAGCTTTCAATCATTCCTAGGCCGCTACTCTCTAGAAAGTGATTGAATCAAATGGATAGAGGTTCGCATGAATCAAAAAAAGCTGCTCAAGTATATTGTATTTGCTATTTTGCTTGGAATTTTGACAGGCTGGATCTGCCATCATTTTTTCAATCAAGGTGAGCAACTTAAGCAAATCGCGTCTTACTTCAATATCATCACAGATGTGTTCTTACGCTTGATCAAAATGATCATTGCACCATTGGTATTTGCGACCATTATTTCAGGTATTGTATCAATGGGAAAATCTGCTTCTCTAGGCAGTATTACCTTTAAATCCATGACTTGGTTTATTACCGCGTCATTCGTTTCACTGGCTATTGGTATGGGACTTGCCAATTTTCTCCAACCAGGTGCAGGATTACATTTAGTCTTGCCGACAGCACAACAAGTCACCAATGCTGCTCTACCAGCAACAACAGGATTTACCCTACAATCATTTATGACGCATGTATTTCCTCGCAGTATTGCAGAGGCGATGGCAAATAATGATATTTTACAAGTTCTGGTTTTTTCAATCTTTTTTGGTTCTGCACTTGCCTATGTTAGCCATGGGAAAGAATCAACGATTATCCGTTTAACAGAAGAACTCAGCAAAGTGATGTTCCGCATCACGGATTATGTCATGTCATTTGCTCCAGTTGCAGTCTTTGCTGCAATGGCATCTGCAATTACGTTACAAGGTTTAGGTCTCATTGTTGATTACGGCGTTTTGATTGCCGAATTCTATTTCGGTTTATTCCTACTTTGGATTGTACTGTTCACTGTGGGTGCAATCGTGCTTAAAAAAGATATCTTTCGCTTAGGCAAACTTATTCGTGAACCAGTCACACTTGCTTTTGCAACAGCATCAAGTGAGTCAGCCTATCCAAAAGTCATGGATGCACTCACCAAGTTTGGTGTACCAAAGAAAATTACCAGCTTTGTTCTACCTTTAGGCTATTCATTTAACCTTGATGGTTCAATGATGTACACCACCTTTGCAGTGCTCTTTATTGCTCAGGCTTATCATATTGAATTGAGTTTTACCCAACAAATTTTAATCTTGTTAACACTCATGGTTACGAGTAAAGGGATTGCGGGTGTTTCTCGAGCATCTATTGTCGTCATTTCAGCAACACTCACCATGTTCCACTTGCCAGAAGCAGGCATCTTGTTACTACTCGGTATTGACCAATTCCTTGATATGGGACGTACTGCAACCAATGTTGTCGGAAATAGTATTGCTACTGCTGTTGTCGCAAAACTTGAAGGTGACAAGGTAGCAGAAACTGAAGAAGCTCCAGAACAAGCATTAATTAACCCAAAACAAGAACAAAATATCGCTTAATTTATTTTACTCCTTAACAGAGCAATTTTATGATGGTTATATAAAATTGCTCTTTTTTACATTTTTAATTAATATCCAAATTTATAATTTTTATACTTATGTCTCAAAAATTAAAACCCAATCATTAAACAACCTTATATAAATAATATAATCCAACTAACTCGTTTTATTTATTTTAATGATAAAAATTAAAAGTAATCCAAATATCACAATGCAAGATTATTAATAAAATAATTTTTAAAAAAATTAGCAGTCCGTATTACTTATTTTAAAATTTATTGGCTAGTCATGGCCTCATAAACACCATTCATTACAATAGATTTTATTAAAAATAATTTAATAAATATCAATAATATAAAAACCACTCAAAAGAAAATTTTATACGATTTTACAAATCACTTTGATGTGTTTCCATACAAACAGAATGATATAAAAATGATCAATTACACAGTAATAAAAAGCATAAATCATCATTTATTATTTTACCGTTTAAAATTAGAGCAAAAGCTGATTATTTTTACAACACTTAGAAAAAATTAATAGATTTTTTTATTATTCCATGTTATTTATTAATCGCAAATAAAAGCAATGACACAGTCATTTTGTTAAAACAAAATATTATTCAATACTGCTTTTTATTGGCTAATGTTTAAACATGCTAAATATGGTATGTATTTCGCTTAAATGCAAGGATGTTTGAACACCATTTACTTTCGTCACTTCATAAGGATATTTTCGATGTTGACTAAAACCGTTAAATCTTTAGGTTTAGCAATGGGCTTACTTGCCTGCTCTCTTCCAATTTATGCCAAAAACAGTGTTGTTGTAGTTGCAACAGGCGGTACGATTGCAGGTGCAGGTGCCAGTTCAACCAACAGCGCAACTTATACAGCAGCAAAAGTTCCTGTCGATGCACTGATTAACGCCGTTCCTCAAGTTCAGGATTTGGCAAATGTGCGTGGTGTACAAGCTTTACAGATTGCATCGGAAAGCATTACCGATAAGGAATTATTAAATCTTGCGCGACAAGTCAATGATTTAGTTAAAAAATCAGATGTAAATGGTATTGTGATCACACATGGTACAGACACCATGGAGGAAACTGCATTTTTCCTGAATTTGGTCGTACATACAGATAAACCGATTGTACTCGTAGGATCAATGCGTCCAAGTACCGCAATGTCTGCCGATGGCCCACTGAACCTGTATAGTGCAGTCGCATTAGCATCTTCAGACTCAGCCAAAGGTAAAGGCGTCATGGTGATGATGAATGATAGTATTTTTGCTGCGCGTGATGTCAGCAAAACCATCAACATTCATACCAATGCTTTTGCAAGCCAATGGGGTGCTTTAGGCACTGTCGTTGAAGGGAAAGCTTACTGGTTCCGCGAAACCCCTAAGCGCCACAACAGTTCTTCTGAATTCAACATTGAATCTATCAAAGGTGACAGCTTGCCTTTAGTTGGTATTGTCTATGGGTCAGATAACATGTTGCCACAATCATACCTTGCACTTCAGCAAGCAGGGGCAAAAGCGATTATTCACGCAGGTACAGGAAATGGTTCAGTTGCCAACTACATCGTACCAACCTTGAATAAATTACAATCTGAAGGCGTGCAAATCGTGCGTTCATCTCGTGTACCTCAAGGTTTTGTGTTACGTAACGCAGAACAACCTGATGATAAATACGGCTGGGTTGCAGCACATGATTTAAACCCTCAAAAGGCGCGCATTTTGACTGCTTTAGCACTCACAAAAACCAAAGATGCCAAAGAAATTCAGCGTATGTTCTATGAATACTAATTTATAAACAGACGCATAGATCCCGAGGCCTTTGACTTCGGGATTTTTTTATCAAAACTGCATAGATTTTCCACAAAGAAAAATTACAGGCTTATATTGTAGAAATAGCATGTTAAAATAAACGTTGCTTTCGCGAAGGACGTTTTTATGCAGCAGTTTGTACATCTTGGTATCCATACAGAATTTTCGATTACCGAATCGATTGTTCGTATACCTGATCTGATTAAAACTGCGGTAAAACAAGAAATGCCCGCCTTGGCATTGACGGACTTGTCGAACCTGCATGCTGCGGTCAAATTCTATAAATCCTGCTTGGGTAAAGGCATTAAGCCGATTTTAGGTAGTACCATTCGCCTAAACGATGCTGAACATAAAGCCACCCTACTCGCAATCGATAACCACGGTTGGCGCAGTATTACCGAACTGGTTTCTCAAGGTTATATCGAAGGGCAACAACTCGACATTCCTTGTGTGCAAAAAGAATGGATCCTTAATCAGAACGAAGGCATTATTGTCCTGCTTGGCATTCACAGCGATGTCGGTCAACTGCTCTGCTCGTCCAATCCGCAAAAAGCTGAGCCATTGTTTCAAGAATGGCATGAAAAGTTTGGCAATCGGGTTTACTTCGCGCTTACCCGCACCAACCGCCCAAATGAAGAAATTTTTATTTCCGAAGCAATTAAACTTGCCGCCAAATATCAGGTTGGTGTTGTCGCACACAATGACGTGCACTTTATTACTGAAGAAGATTTTGAAGCTCACGAAGCCCGCGTCTGCATTGCCGAAGGTTATGTTTTAGCAGATGATCGCCGCCCACGCCTATACAGCCCTGAGCAGTACTTTAAAACTGCTGAGCAAATGATTGAGCTGTTTGCAGATATTCCAAGCGCGATTGACAATACTGTCCAGATTGCCAAACGTTGTAATGTCAGTTTACGTCTAGGCAAATACTTCTTGCCTGACTATCCGATTCCTGAAGGCTTCACCATCGACACCTACTTTGAGCATTTAGCCAAAGAAGGTCTGGAAGAACGCCTTGAACAGCTTTATCCAAGCGCAAAACGCGATGAAGACTGGACAGAAATACGTCAACCTTACGACGAACGCCTACGTTACGAAATCGATATTATTCTTAAAATGGGGTTTCCAGGCTACTTCCTCATCGTCATGGACTTCATTCAGTGGTCGAAAAATAACGGTGTCCCTGTAGGACCTGGACGTGGTTCAGGTGCAGGCTCGCTGGTGGCATTTAGCCTAAAAATTACCGACCTTGATCCTCTGCGTTATGATTTGCTGTTCGAACGTTTCTTAAACCCTGAACGTGTGTCCATGCCCGACTTTGACGTCGATTTTTGTATTGCAGGGCGTGACCGCGTGATTGACTATGTTGCACGTCACTATGGGCGCGATGCAGTATCACAAATTGCGACTTTTGGTACGATGGCAGCGAAAGGTGCAATTCGTGACGTAGCGCGGGTACTGGGTAAGTCTTATGGTTTGGCAGATCGTATTTCTAAAATGGTTCCAACCAAACCGCTCGGTGTGGACTTAGTCACAGCCATTGAAATGGAACCACAGCTCAAAGATATAGTGACCAATCCATCTAACCCAGACTATGACGATGCGTCAGAAATCTGGGAAATGGCGCTGAAACTCGAAGGCATCACCCGAAATACAGGTAAACACGCAGGTGGTGTAGTAATTGCACCAACCAAAATTACCGACTTTTCTGCGGTGATTTGTGATGCAGATGGTACCAACCGCGTTGCCCAATACGATAAAGACGATGTTGAATCAGCAGGTCTGGTCAAATTCGACTTCTTGGGTCTGCGTAACCTGACCGTCATTGAAGATGCTATTCAAAACATCAATAAGCGCCGTGCGGCAGATGAGCAATTGCTCATTTCCAATGTTGCCTTAGATGACCCTCACGCCTATAAAATCTTTGCTGAAGCCAACACCACGGCGGTATTCCAGTTTGAATCCGTTGGTATGAAGCGCATGCTCAAAGAAGCACGCCCGAGCAAGTTTGAAGAGATTATTGCGTTTGTATCCTTGTACCGTCCAGGCCCAATGGATCTGATTCCTGACTTTATTCACCGTATGCACGGTGGGGAGTTTGAGTATTTACATCCACTGTTAGAAGGTGTACTTGAACCGACTTATGGCATTATGGTGTATCAGGAACAGGTGATGCAGGCGGCACAGTACTGCGCGGGTTACACCCTCGGTGGTGCGGACTTACTGCGTCGTGCCATGGGTAAAAAGAAACCCGAAGAAATGGTCAAGCAGCGCCAGATCTTTATTGAAGGTGCGGCTAAAAAAGATATTGATGAAGCCACAGCCAACCATATCTTTGACTATATGGAAAAGTTCGCAGGCTACGGTTTTAACAAATCGCACGCTGCAGCCTATGCACTGGTTGCCTATCATACTGCATGGCTAAAAGCACACTACCCTGCTGAATTTATGGCGGCGGTGATGTCTTCGGAAATGCAGAACACAGACAACGTAGTGTTCTTGATCGATGACTGCCGTAGCAATGGACTAGAGGTCTTTCCACCATCGGTCAACATGTCACTGTATCATTTCCATGCCAGCGCTGAACGTACTATTGTTTATGGTTTGGGAGCGATCAAAGGTGTCGGTGAACAAGCCATGCAATCGGTGATCGAGTCTCGCGAAAAAGATGGTCCTTATCAGGATTTATTTGATTTCTGTCACCGCATTGACCTGAAAAAAATCAATAAACGTACCCTCGAAGCCCTGATTCGCGCGGGTGCGCTTGACTGTTTGGGTATTGAACGTGCAAGCCTGATGGCACAGCTTCCTGAAGCAGTGCAAGCAGCCGAACAGGCACGTCAAAACCGTGAAACAGGCATTATGGATCTGTTTGGTGAAGTCGAAGAAGTTCAGCGTAAGCCCACAAAACCTGTTAAACCGTGGTCAGATGAAGTTCGCTTGAAAGGTGAAAAGGATACACTAGGCTTATACCTGACGGGTCACCCGATTGATGTGTATCGCTCAGAACTCAAAGCATTTATTCCAAGTAAAATCAGTGAATTGAGTCCGACCCGCCGAGGACAAACCACTGTATTTGCAGGTTTAGTGATGGATGTTGCCAACTTCCCGAACCGTATGATGATCACGCTTGATGATGGCACAGCCCGTATTGAAGTCAGTTGCAACCATGAACGCTTCCAGCGCTTTAAAGAAATCATTCAAAATGAGCGTGTGGTGATCATTGAAGGTGAAATTTATGAGCGTGAAGGCTTTGAACGCCCGATGGCGCGTTTAACCAAAGCCTTTGACCTCAACGAAATTCGTCAAAAACGCGCACAGAATATTCAGATCAAACTTGATCAGCACAGTTTTAACCCAAACTTATCAGCAGATTTACAGCAACTGTTGCAACCCTTTAAGCAATTGCCCGAGTATCAACATATTCCTGTGGTCTTAAAACTCGATTTTAGCTATGCACAGGCAGAACTGCATTTTGCTGATCACTGGAAAATCGCACCTACAGATGATGCTTTGCGTAAACTGCGGGATTATTTCGGTAAAGATGCACTGTATGTGGAATACCACGTCAAGTCCAAAGCGGCTAAAGCCATCAGTCTTGAAGAAGCTCAGGTGGCAAATGTACCTCCTCCGCCTGCCAACATGAGCATGGATGAAGCACTTGATTTATATCAGGCTGAAGTCAGTCAGTATTCGTAACATTTTGGAATAACTATGAAAACTTTTGATAATGCGATGGTGTCATCGCATTTAAACCATGTGCGTATTGTCATGGTCAACACTACTTTACCAGCCAATATTGGCAGTGCCTTGCGCGCCATGAAAACCATGGGGCTCAGCAAACTGGTACTGGTTGCACCAAAGACTTACCCGCATCCAGATATTGATGCTTTAGCTGCAGGCGCAGCCGATCTGATTGAACAGATTGAAATTGTAGAAACGCTTGAGCAAGCAATTGCTGATTGTCACTTGGTCTTTGGCACCAGTGCACGTAGCCGCACCATTCCTTGGCCTCTGCTGGATGTGCGTCCTGCCAGTGAAAAAGCTCTGCAAGCTGTGGTACAGCAACAACAGGAAGTTGCGATTATTTTTGGGCGTGAAGATCGCGGTTTGACCAATGAAGAACTGGCGCTTGCCAACTACCATGTGACTATTCCAGTCAATACAGAATATGGCGTGTTAAACGTTGCTCAGGCGATTCAGATTATTTGCTATGAACTGCGGATGGCAACGCTCGCATACGAACAACAAGACAATAACAACGATGTGCAAAGCATGCCTGTAAATAACCAGATTGACATGCACTGGGATGAACCACTGGTGACTCAGGAACAGATGCAACAATTTTATCCGCATTTAGAAAAAATGCTTGAAGAAATTGAATTTTTAGATCTAAATAATCCAAGACTACTGCCATTACGTTTACGACGTTTATTCGGCAGAATTCAGCTTGACCGTATGGAATATAATTTATTACGCGGTATCTTTACCCGTGTACAGGCGCTCAGCCAAGGCAAATGGAAAAAATCGACAGATAAGGAGGATCAGCCCCATGTTTAAGCAGCTCAAAGAAGATATCAATGCTGTTTTTGCTCGAGATCCAGCCGCACGCAACACTTTGGAAGTTTTGACAACGTATCCTGGGATTCATGCGCTGATCATGCACCGCATGGCACATGAATTGTGGAAGAAGAACTGTAAAGGAAGTGCGCGTGCCTTATCCTCTTTTAGCCGCTTTGTGACAGGGATTGAGATTCACCCAGGTGCAAAAATTGGTAAGCGTTTTTTCATTGACCACGGTATGGGTGTGGTGATTGGTGAAACCGCAGAAATTGGCGATGATGTGACGTTATATCATGGCGTGACACTCGGAGGCACGACATGGAATAAAGGCAAACGCCACCCAACCCTTGAAGATGGCGTAATTGTCGGCGCGGGCGCCAAAATCTTAGGGCCATTTACCGTACATAAAAATGCCAAAGTCGGTTCAAATGCTGTTGTAACTAAAGAAGTTCCTGAAGGCGTAACTGCTGTGGGCAACCCTGCTCGCTACATCTTTAAAGATAAAGATAAAAATGCTGAAGAGGCACGCCGCCGTGACTATGCTGAACAAATTGGCTTCCAACCGTATGCAGCGTCTCAGGATCAAACCGATCCAATTTTAGAAGGTATTCGTGTTTTACTTGATCGCATGCAAAACAATGAGCAACGTATGAATACACTATGCCAGCGCTTGTCTTTGCTTGACCCGACCTTTAAAAAGCAACAAACTGAACAGCAACCGTATAGTGAAGAAGAGCTGAAAATTATTGAGGAAGTGCGTCGCGAGTGTGAATCTCAGACTCGTCAGTCAAAAATCTAAAACCGTGAATAGCATACTGTTACACGCTTGTGCTTGTATGCAGTTTTGCTTTTTTTTAGACTTCTAAAATATCGTTTGCCATCAACCACATTGGAAACCAAGATGAGATTAAAATCTATAGCAACTATGCTGATGACAGCAACATTTCTTTCAGCATGTAGCCCTGTTGCTGTAAAAAATAATAATAATTCTCAAAATACTCCGATTGTTTTTACTGAACCAGAGGTTAGCCCGCCATTTTATGCGTTGAACCCATTTAACTATACTGCGCCACCTGCCTTTGAAATTGACTTAAAAAATGCAAATACCAACAAGCTCATTGTACCAACAATTGGTAATAAGCAAGCCAACATGAAATATGCGGCATCAGCAGGTCAAAATGAGTTAGATGTCACACATATTGATGATTTCTTACAGCTTGTTGAAGGAAAAGCACGCCACTATCCACCACAGTTCACAAATCGTAATGAACGCCGTGGTTATGAAGCAAAATTACGTGAAATTAGCGTTCAGCTTGATGCTTTAGCTAGCAATGACAACGCATCTTATGATGTTTTAGTTCGTGCATTTAAAGTCAGCGTCATGGCGCGTAATTTGGATATGGGAACACAGTACACCACCAAATCACTTAAATATGCACAACGCCTTATCAAGATGAATCCAAATGATCCAACCACAAACTTCTGGTTTGGTTTCTCTTTATCTGAAGGTGGTGGTCAGCATGAAGCTGTTCCTTATTTAGACAAAGCTATGAAAGGTGGTGTTCAAGAGGCTTATTTGTCTGCGGTCAATAATTATTTATTCCTTGAACAACGCAAAAATGCGCTTGCAACTTTGTCAACTTATAAAGCTAAATACCCTGAAGAACGTCAAGTTGCTGATCGTTTATTGATGGAAATTCAAAAACAAGGTCGCACCAATGTTTGGGAAAACCTAACTGCCATGAAACAAGGCCGATACTAAAATATTCTCTAAGGTTTAAATCTTGTCATGACCTGAAATAGGTTGACAATATTTCATATAAAACCGAGTCAAAGAATTGACTCGGTTTTATATTTTCTCAGGCAGTGGATCTGAGCGAAGCAGATTTAAACTCAAATATAGGAAGTAAATGAATCAAATCAGTTTCCTATATAAATTTAAGCATTTACGGATACGAATAAAATAAGATTCAAATATATCAGCCTATTTCAATAGCATAATGAGAATTTAATCAAAAAGCCCAATCATCTGATTGGGCTTTTTCGTTTATTCAGTTGATATATCAACTGAAACTAAAACTTAGAGTTGTACAAGCTCTTGGATATATTGAACCGCAGCATCAAACTCGGTCAATGTAACAGTCGAATCTGCCTGTTCAGCATCATCAACAATCACAGCCACGCCTGTTTCACGTAACAAACTGATTTGTTCAGCCGTTAAGCCTGCTTTAGCTACTGCAACCACACCTGTTTCAAGCAATGCGCGTTCAAGCTGTTGTGCCTGAGCAAAGACTTCAGCAGTCACAGCCAATACCGCAGGTTTTTGACCTAAACGTGCAGCACGTTCTTCAGCAGTCACAGGGCTTGTATGTGCAGTCCATTCAACAGACTCTTCCACCATACCTGCACCCACAGTGACGTTGTTCAAACGGTCGATGAAGATGAATGAACCTGTGTAACGACTGTCTTGATAACGGTCAAATACCACTGGCGCATCAAACTCGATGGTGACATTGGCAATTGCGTTCAATTCCAATGCTTCAACCTGAACATGCTCAAGTGTATTGACATTGGTACGGAAGTTAATCGCAGTCACTTTGGCAGGAACAGTTTGCGTACCCACTTTCAAGTTATACAGCTTACCCACCACCAACGGATGATCAGCCATCCACACCACAGTTGCTTTCACTGAACGAGAAATCGTTGGAGCCGCTTGATCTGCACGTACCAGCATGTTACCGCGTGATACATCGATCTCGTCATTTAACGTCAACGTCACTGCTTGACCTGCAAATGCGTGTTGCAAATTGCCATCAAAAGTTACGATTTCTTTCACAGTTGAAGACTTACCCGATGGTAAAGCCACAACTTTATCGCCTACGTTGATTTCACCGAGTGCAATTGTGCCTGCGAAACCACGGAAATCGAGGTTAGGACGGTTAACATACTGCACAGGGAAACGGAAATCGTGTTTTTCAGTATTACGATTAATCTGAACCGATTCCAGCGTACCCATCAAGGTTTCGCCTGTATACCATGGCGTGTTTACAGATTTATTCACCACATTATCGCCATTCAATGCAGAGATTGGCGTAAAGATGATGTTGCTTGGCTTACGGTCACCCAACTGGTTCACGAAGTTCGCATAGTCCGCTTGAATCTCATTGAAGCGTGCTTCAGAGAATTCCACCAAGTCCATTTTGTTGATCGCAACAATAATGTTCTTAATGCCAAGCAAACTTGCAATATACGTGTGACGACGAGTCTGGGTTTGTACACCATAACGCGCATCGATCAAGATGATCGCAAGGTCACAAGTAGACGCACCAGTTGCCATGTTACGGGTATATTGCTCGTGCCCTGGAGTATCCGCAATGATGAACTTACGTTTTTCAGTTGAGAAATAACGGTAAGCCACATCAATGGTAATACCCTGCTCACGCTCGGCTTGTAGACCATCGACAAGAAGTGCCAAGTCAGGTGCATCACCTGTTGTACCGACTTTTTTACTGTCACGGGTAACCGCTTGTAATTGATCTTCATAAATCAATTTTGAATCATACAGTAAACGACCAATTAAGGTACTTTTACCGTCATCGACATTACCACAGGTTAAAAAACGCAGTAAGTCTTTGTTTTCATGTTGTTTCAAATATGCCAAAATATCTTGGCTAATTAGATCTGATTGATGCGACATCGCTCAAACTCCACAAATTCGTTAGAAATCAGTATTTGCTTAGAAATAGCCTTCTTGCTTTTTCTTTTCCATCGAGCCTGCTTCATCATGGTCAATCATACGACCTTGACGCTCAGAGCTTGTGGCTAAAAGCATTTCTTGAATAATTTCTGGCAAGGTGTCCGCAGTTGACTCAACTGCACCTGTTAACGGATAACAGCCAAGCGTACGGAAACGTACCGATTTCATTTGTGGAACTTCACCTTCACGTAGTGGGAAGCGCTCATCATCGATCATGATCAATGTGCCATCACGTTCAACCACAGGACGTTCTGCAGCCAAATACAATGGAACCAATGGAATATTTTCCAAATAAATATATTGCCAGATGTCTAGCTCAGTCCAGTTAGACAATGGGAAAACACGGATGCTTTCGCCTTTGTTGACTTTACCGTTATAGATATTCCAAAGCTCTGGACGTTGGTTTTTCGGATCCCAACGGTGTTTGCTATCACGGAATGAATACACACGCTCTTTGGCACGCGATTTTTCTTCGTCACGGCGCGCGCCGCCAAAAGCAGCATCGAACTTGTATTTATCCAACGCTTGTTTTAAACCTTGCGTTTTCATGATGTCAGTATATTTTGAACTACCGTGATCGAACGGGTTAATATTCTGCGCGATACCTTCCAGATTTTTATGTTCAATCAATTCAAGACCAAGTCGCTTAACCATTTCATCACGGAAAGTGATCATGTCCTTGAATTTCCACCCAGTATTCACATGCAATAATGGAAATGGCAATTTTGCAGGATAAAAAGCCTTCATTGCCAAATGCAACATTACTGCTGAGTCTTTACCAATCGAGTAAAGCATGACGGGATTTTCAAATTCCGCAGCGACTTCTCGAATAATATGAATACTTTCAGCCTCAAGCTGTTTAAGGTGAGTTAATCTTTCCTCAGTCATTGATATACCCAGCTACACGGAGATTTTGCGCTTTATGTTAGCATGTCTGAAGCATAATAGTGCGGCTCTAAATCATTACGATTTCTGAATACCTAAATCATTTTTTCTACTTTAGAAGTTTTATTTTTCAAAGGTTTGCTGATTAAGCATTTAGCTCATTTGCAGTTTTATTCATAAGCTATGCATTATATTTCATATAGACCAACCACGCTAAAGCATCGTGTATTTTTATATCAGAAGATCATCTTCTGTTGCATGTATTATACAAACATAAACTTTGATTTAAAACTTTCATCAATCGACTTCTTTCATAATTGCCTACACCCTCTTTATTTTTCTCCCATAGGTAGAAATAAAAAGAACTTATACAAGAAGTCTAATCTGACTGATTGTTGCTTCTAAAAGGAATTTTAAAACATTAGAATAGTCAAAATTCCTAATCAAAACTTGGCACAATCTTAGATATTTGACAGATCATCACTTTTCTCCCTATGATCGGAATCAATCATCATAAAAATTAATGTAACAAGCGATGCCTATCAACAATAAATATCTACCTCACTATCATTTTATAGAAACCCATTCGATAAAAATCGCAGCATCTCAAGCGGATGTAATGCATGCTGTGCTCAATTATCAAGGTGATGATGACGCTTTTTTCAAATTTGCGATTGGCTTAAGAGAGCTACCCATCAGGTTTCTTGACAAAATCACGGGGCAACAACGCATTTCCAAACAAGCCTTCGGTTTAGATAATTTCACAAGATTAGAACACATCGAACAGCAAGAACTAATGATGGGCTTAGCGGGGAAATTTTGGAAACTCAATTATGGGCAAGAGCCTATTCTTGACGCAGCATCTTTTTTAGCATTTTCAGAATCAGGCTCGGCCAAACTGACGCTGCATTTTTGGGCTGAAAAAATCAGTGACACGCACACACTACTCACGACTGAAACGCGTGTATTTTGTGTAGATCAAAAAGCGTTGTCTAGCTTTCGACCCTATTGGTATCTGATTCGGCCTGTGAGTGGCTTAATTCGCAAGCGCATCTTAATGAAAATCCAAAAGAATTGTCAGGTTCAACATACCTAATCATTAGGCTTCTTTCATCAGCACCTTTTATTTCTCACTATGGCAGCAAAACAATAAATTATGTAACAATTTGTTTTTATACAAATTATAGTGTTTATTTTTTAAATATTTATATCCTTAATAAGAGATTTTATGAAAAACGAAATTATGAGTAAGTCTGAAGTAAATTTTATTCTTACTTTATTTTTTAGTCTGGTAGGTTACTCGATCTTTATCTTTTATCTTCTTGCTAAAAGGAGTAAAGGAATAAACTATTTCGAAGATCTTTACTCAGTAAACCGTTTTTTTGCATATTTTTTTGGATTTTTAGTTTTTATTGTGGGGCACAAAATTAAAAAAGATGCAAAACAAGGAAAAATACAATTTCAAAATTTTTTAGGATTCATTTTGGCTTTTAGTATTGGTGTTTTATTGAGCTCTATGTTTTTTACTATTGTTTTATGATTATTGAATTATAGTACCGCTTTGATTTCTCAGATTTACGTATCATTCAATCTAGATCTCTTTATTGAAGATATACGTTCATTTCCCGACAGTACAAAGCAACTATCTACTGTACTTTGATAAAAACTTATCATCCACACTTAAAAAAATGAGGATGATCTTGATTTTCTTTAAACTGATTGTGATGCAATGCAAAATTCAATCATTTCCGTAAATCTTTCTCTTAGAACGCCAAAGCATTTGTATTTAAAATTTGAATAACATTATTAAGTAATGTGAAGTGAGAGGTACATCTCACAAAAAATCTCTGATAAATTCTCAATCTGCGTTTAAATTCCGTTAAAAAGAGATATTTCACGCATTCTCTTACGGTAATTTTGTTGTGTTTTGAGAGAATGTCCACATATTATCACATGATGAGTTAAACCCGAATTTGATCATAATTAGGATAGCATATGGATCTTTTAGCCCTTGCCCAACAACGCTACACCACCAAAGCATACGACCCAAATAAAAAAATCCCGCAAGACCAGATTGATCTTCTCCTTGAAGTACTACGTTTAGCTCCTTCATCGATTAACATCCAGCCTTGGCATTTTTTGGTGATACAAAGCCCTGAAGCGAAACAGCGTGTAACCAAAGCCATGACTGGAACCTATGCCTACAATGCGCCTAAAGTGCTCGACTCTTCACATACCATTGTGTTGTGTACACGTAATGACGCCACTGAAGCCTATTTGGAACAACTGGTTGAGCGCGATGATGAATTGGGCCGTTTCAAAGATGCAGCGACTAAACAGGCACAGCGTGAAACTCGTGCAGGTTATATCGACTATTATCGCAACGAAAAAGGTAATATTAAGCACTGGATGGAAACCCAGACCTTTATTGCACTGGGTGAATTGCTTTTGGCTGCACCGATTTTAGGAATTGATGCGACTCCGATTGGCGGCTTTGATGATGCTGTGATGAATCAAGAATTTGATTTAGTTAATCAGGGTTATCATAGTTCTGTCGTGTTAACTTTGGGCTATCGCAGCGAGCAAGACTTTAATGCGAAATTACCAAAATCACGCTTAAGTAAAGAAGAGCTATTTACTATTCTTTGATTTTATTCATTTTGTTTTACAGTATGGCTTAGGCTATTTTAGCTTAAGCCATACTCATTGCCTAACATGCCCCAGCAACCACATAACGGTGATTAAATCTGCCAAGCAGAAAAAACTTCTCGGTAACAACATAACCAGTAAATCAATCAGTCACCACGGCATTTCTTATCAATTCAAATGTGTACAATCAGATTGGAACCTCAAACAACACAAAAGACTCATCATGACATAGCTTCAGAAACCATCATTTGTAAAGCTGAGCAAAAATGAAGCTCATGTATACACACCCAGATTTTTATAAACTACTTAAAAAAAATTTAAGCTTTGTTCCAATTCAGTCCGGTTAATGCTGTGCCCAAGACCATCAAATAAATGTACCGTTGTATTAAAACCCGCTTGAGTTAAATACTGCTCTGCCTGAATCGATTCAGTAGCAGGAATGACCGTATCACTCTGACCATGTAGCAGTAAAATTTTA
Organism: Acinetobacter sp. ANC 4636; assembly: GCF_054454555.1. NCBI lineage: Bacteria > Pseudomonadati > Pseudomonadota > Gammaproteobacteria > Moraxellales > Moraxellaceae > Acinetobacter > Acinetobacter sp. ANC 4636. Next base: position 76,875 of record NZ_JBTKVD010000013.1, read on the forward strand.
GGTTTATAAGCCAAATCTGCTTGAATTGGGCTGGATAACCGTCCAGAAAAACCAATCACGCCAGCAACAGCCCAACGCCCTGACACCACAGCATCGAGTGCCATAATGGTGCCTTGTGAAAACCCACAAAATACCACCTGATCCAAATGATCTTGTAACTGATGTTGCTCTAAAATTTGTTGAATTGTCTGATCAAAAGCAGGACGTGCCTGTTCAATTCGCTGTAACCGATTCTCTACAGTAACCCCATCAATACTGAACCACTGAAAGGCTTCAGGGCTATTCATAAATCGATAAGGTGCATTCGGCGCTGCAATTTGTAGTTCAGGATAATGATGTTGCCAAAACTTGCCCACAGGCAATAAATCTGCGCCCTGACTCCCAACACCATGCAAGAAAATCACCAGTTTAATTTTCATCGTATTCTCACCTTATACGGGTAACTGAAAGTTAATTTCGGGTCCAACAGGCACAATACCTAAAGGATTTAAGGACTTAATTGAATAATATCCCTGTTTGATATGCTCAAAATTCACCGTCTGAGCAACACCAGGAATCATGAGAATATCCTGTACATAGCGCATTAAATGTGGATAGTTACGCAACTGTTTCAGATTACATTTAAACAAACCATGATATGCCACGTCGAAACGAATTAAAGTCACAAATAGACGAATATCCGTTTCGGTCAATTCATTTCCAAACAAATAACGGCGTTGTGACAATCGTACTTCGAGTTGTTCCAGCATTTCAAAAACATCCACCACTGCATGCTCATACGCGATTTGTGTTGTTGCAAAACCAGCGCGATACACACCATTATTGAGTTTTTGATAAATCTGTTCATTCAGTGCATCGATTTCAGACTGTAGCTTTTGCGGATACAACTCGTAATCGGACTGCGCAAGATTAGCAAATCCAGAATTAAACATTCGTACAATATCGGACGATTCATTATTAACAATCGTTTTACGCTTTTTATCCCAAAGCACAGGTACAGTTGCCCGCCCAGTGAAATTCGGGTCAGCAAGCGTATAAATCTCATGCATATATTGTTTATGATTGAGGCTATCTTGGTCTGCTGAAAAGGCATGTCCGAAACGCCAGCCAAAGTCGCTCAATTGAGGTTCAACCACAGAAACCGACACAATATCGGTTAAGCCTTTTAATTCACGGGCAATCAGCGTCCGTGATGCCCAAGGACAAATCAGCGCAACATACAAATGATAGCGTCCTTTTTCTGCCTGAAAACCACCCTCACCTGTTTGACCTGCCTGACCATCA
>NZ_JBTKVD010000014.1:0-49262 GCF_054454555.1 Acinetobacter sp. ANC 4636
CTGTAAGAAGTTCTAATGTAATAACGTGAAGGTCATTGGATCATACCAATGATCTTCACTGGTTCAATATTGGCTTTTATTTATTACATCAGTTCAGTCACTTAGCTGCACAGTAACTCATTTTAATTTTCATTTTTAGCATTAACTGGTGGTAACTGATCTAATGCTGACTCTTTTTCTGGTTGATTTATGGGTCTTGGTACATCAGTTCGAATATGAGGCTTAAAGGCTTGTTTTTGGCCATTCACTGGTTTTTTCATATGGATAGGCCGATAATTTTTGCTAAAGACCACACCACCAAGACGCCAGCCATCTAAACAGGTCACACTCCCCCAAAACCGCTTTAAGGATTCAACCTGTACACCAATCAGGCCTTTATCGTTGTCGATATCGACCATCTTGTCGCCAGTGACTCCTGTTGGGTGCACGGGCTCGTTATATAAGGCTGTTTTGAAAATAACATCCCAGATTGCAAATACTTGTCCAAAATTACAGTTATGCAGTGTTGGGCGTTCAGGTACAAAGTCCATATGGTGTAAGCGGTGAAACTCTGGGCTAACAAAAATTTTACCGAAGACTGGGCCAAAGCCAATACGCACATTGGCATGTGAGAAATTTTGTACCAACTCGCCAAGCAGCATTAACCAAACAAATTCCTCGCCAGATACACCCCAAAATATCCCTACGCCTGCTAAAACAAATGACTGTACCATTCCATCTAGATAATTGGTGCGATCATTGGTCCAGCAACTCATTTGACGTTGGCTATGGTGGAAGCTATGCATGGCCCACCACCAAGGCACAACGTGTTGAATACGATGCATCCAGTAATAAACTAAATCATACGTCAAATAATAGAGAATAAAAAACAACCAAGTATGTTCTTTTAGCCATGGAAATTGAGATCTCATACTCCAACCGGTGTCATCACCCGCTGTAGGTGAAACACCGCTAAAATAATTTACAATTGGCGTCATGATCAAAAAAGCAAACAGCGGAAATAAGCCGACTAACATCAGCCAAGTTAAATGAAAATCTATGCGAGCATAACGACGATCTGCCCACTTTTCAGCAGGAATCAAATTTTCCAAGGGGCGAAATAAACCGCCGATGATCAACAACTGTAACCCACCAATCATTAAAGTTGATGCGATATCCGTGGGTGAATCAGTATATTTCGTAATATCTAAAAAATTAAGAATAGGCAAAATTGCATGGTGGCCTAACCAAATAGCGCATTGCTCCCAAAGAGTCGCTATTTCAGATAACATATTTCACTCCGTCTACATCAATAACAACGCCCTACGAGCTAGCCATAGCCTTGCGAATGCTTGCCAGTACAATTACTTTTTTTGTCTATAGGTAGTTAACAGACATGAAATTAAAATTTCATTAAGAAATTTCACGATGCTCTAAAGACAAAACCAATAAAATGGTCTTATTGAGGTTTTGACCATTTTGGATGATGATCATCAATCATATACTCATGTATATGCACGCCATTGACTTGATGCTGTAACAAGTGCTCATGATCTGGCGGTAAATCGTCATGGCGGTGTGGTAAAAATGTCTCATCTTGAGATGACCATAAAGACATGGCTAGAATTAACGCGCCAGTCGCGATAACAGCCATAGGAATAAATGCCTGTAAAGTCCCAAAATGAGTACTTAACCATCCCACTAAAGGGTAGGTAATCAACCAGCAGGCATGTGAAAATGCAAATTGTGCCGCAAATAAAGACGTTCTGTTTTCGCTTGCAGCAGACTTACGAATAAGGCGACCTGTCGGTGTCTGCGAAGTAGAGTAACCAACGCCTAAAATAAACCAAAGTACAAGCAACCCACTATATGAAGTGACTAAATATCCGCTAAATAAACCTAAAACCAGTACTGTTGTTCCAGTTAACATGACCGATCTATCTGAAAATTTATCGAGCACTTTAGGCAAAATAAATGCTGATAGCATAGAACCCAAGCCAAATAGTCCAAAAGCCCACGTTGTCGCATGCTCAGTTAATTTAAACGTGGATTGAACCAGTACCACGGTATTGACAATAACGACCGCACTAGCAGAAGCAATGGCAAGATTTAAGGCCAACAAAGCTTTTAAGCGAGGCGTATTAAAATAGATTTTGGCGCCTTGCTTGATTCTGCGATAAACCCCTTTAAATTCAGGTTTTTTTGCTTGAGGTAATTTCGCACTCACAACAAAAAGAGCTGAGCCAATAAAACCAATGACAGTCCCTAGAAATAAATCATGATAGCTAATATAAGTTAATAAAAAACCCGCTAGCATAGGACTAATAATATTTTCCAGATCATAAGCTAAACGAGAAAGAGACAATGCATTGGTATATTCTCTTTCTTGAGGCAATACATCTGGAATCATGGCCTGAAACGTCGGTGTGAATGCAGCAGAAGCGGATTGCAAAACAAAAATAAGGATATAAATCTGCCAAATCTGAGTGACGAAGGGCAAGCACAAAGCCGTTAAAGCTCGGATGATATCCAGAGTGACGAGAACTTTTTTGCGTGGTAGTCTCTCCGCAAATGCTGAAGCGACTGGTGCAACACCAATATAAGCAATCATTTTAATTGCCAGAGCAATACCAAGTACCTGAGCTGCTTGTCCTCGTGCAAGATCATATGCTTGTAAGGCTAAGGCGATGGTAATCAGCCCTGTGCCAATCAAAGCAATCACTTGAGCTAAAAATAAATGCCTATACGTTATGTTTTTTAACACTTCTAGCATCTTATGAATTCCTTATAGCATCTACACTGGTGTTCAGATGGCTTAATATATGCTCCTAAGATTGGCTATAGCTTAAATATGAGATGTGACTGAGCATTGAAATGATAAAAATTAAAAAGCTGGATCAGTTCAATCACAGAAAACAAAATTGAAATCTATTTCCATGCAGCTTAAAAAAATAAAAAAGATCTATGAATCCTATCTTTTGAACTTGTGATGTAGTTTTATAAAAATCATTCACCTAGAATATAAAAAATTCTCAAAATTAAAACATTCATCGCATTTTTCAGAGCGCGCTAAGCAACTGAGAAATAAAGTATTCAATATTAATTATGACCTATATTTTGTTTTCAATATTGGGAAAGTTTTTACTTATCCTGCATTTCTGACCAGTCTGTAACATTCGTTTTAAGTGCCAGCGCAGTATAACCTTGCTGCTTTAAAATCTGAATCGCATCGGCGGTCATAATACAATAAGGTCCTCGACAATAGACAGTCACAGGAACATTTGCTGGAAGCTCATGCAAACGTTTTTTGAGCTCAGCTAAAGGAATAGATTTAGCAAATGGAAAATGAGCATGATCAAACTCATTTTCTGGGCGCACATCCAGAATAATCATTTCTCCAGCTTTCGCTTTTTCTAATAACGTGTGCTGGTCTTCACTGTAACTTTCACCTTCTAGCTGAGTTAGATGCTGTAAAGCATCCTGCAATTCAAACAGGCGGTCTTGGGCAAAATCTCGCATGAGATTCAAAAATCGTGGAACTTCTGCGCTGGCAAGACGATAAATGACCTGCTTCCCACGACGCTCTGAGTTGACCAAACGTGCTACACGTAATTCTTTTAGATGCGCACTCGCCAGTTTTACGCTGATATTTGCTTCATGAGCCAACATTTCAACTGGTTTGCTGACCTGCAATAGCAAATCGAGTAATTCCAATCGTTTTGGATTTCCAAGAACTTTAGCAATGCGAGCTAACTGTACGTAGAGTTCCAATTTAATTTCGCGCGCATTTGTCATTGTTGCATCCTCTTCCCCAATTTTTGAATCGCTTTCATTTTGGCATAGTTAAAACGCTAAAACCAACATTCCAATTATCTTTAGAATGTTTTATATTAAATCAATAACCCCACTAAAAATGAATTGAATGGTCATGTGACTGTGAAATTTAATTTACAGGTATGCAATTTCCACAACGCACGGATAGGCCAATATCAGGAGCATGCCACATGCAGAAATTCAATGTATCTGAGTCAACGTATAGGTATGGTATTCGTGAAAACTTAGCTCAATTTGCCTATCAGCTATTACAAGTGTTTTTGGTTGGTTTAACCATTGGCATGTTTCGTACCGTTGTACCTGCTTTAGCTGAAGATGAATTTGGTGTATCCAAAGGCTCTTTTATGCTACTGACTGCTTTTGTCGTGGCATTCGGTTTTGTCAAAGGCACACTCAATTTTGTTGCTGGGCGTTGGTCTGAACGAGTTGGGCGCAAAAAAGTCCTGATTTTTGGCTGGCTGATTGCCGTCCCGATTCCATTTCTGATTTTTTTTGCATCTTCATGGAACTGGATCGTTGCAGCAACCATTCTGCTCGGCGTCAATCAGGGCTTATGCTGGTCGATGACACAAACCTCAAAAATGGATATGACCCGCGCAGATGAGCGCGGTTTAACTATGGGGCTAAATGAATTTTCAGGGTATATAGGCGTTGCCTTGGCGGGTATTTTGACCAGTTATATGGCACTCATATGGGGAGCGCGGCTGGGGTTACTGATCTTTGGTTCAGTCGTGATCTCGTTGGCACTCATACTGGCATTTTTCCTTGTTAAAGAAACTCAAGAATGGGCTAGAACCGAAGCTCAACAAAGCTTGAAACAACCGCAACACCAACAATCATCCAAATCACTTGGCAATTTTCCAACGCATCCAACTACAGCGCAAATGTTCCATTTGATGAGCTGGAAAGATCGGCGTATGGCTGCTTTTTGTCAGGCAGGTATGGTGGAAAAATTTGTAGATGCTTTGGTCTGGGTATTTTACCCAGTATTTCTGCATGAACGTGGACTGAGTTTAAATGCCATTGGTTGGATAGTCGGGATATATGGTTTTGTCTGGGGAAGTACCCAATTGCTTACTGGCAAGCTGTCCGATCATATTGGTCGGATGAAACCCATCGTTTGGGGAATGTGGATTTGTGGGCTAGGTGTTGGACTTATGCTGATTCGAGATGGAATGATTTGGTGGTCTGTTAGTGCCGCAATCACTGGATTTGGTATGGCTTTATTGTATCCTAATCTCGGGGCTGCTGTTGCCGATCTATCACACCCAAACTGGAGAGGTTCAGCGATTGGCATTTACCGCTTTTGGCGTGATCTGGGCTATGGCGTAGGTGCATTAAGTTTTGGTGTAGTTGCACACTTCGCTGGTGCTGTTACAGCCGGTTTCTGGTTTGTCAGTATTGCCATGCTGTTCTCTGGAACGCTAGTCATGCTATGGGGTGAGGAAACTCATCCAAATATTCATTAAATCATAGACAACATACTTTCAGATGTTTAAGTCAATGTTTATTAAAAATAAATGAGAGGTAAGATACACTTTTTGGGGAGCTATTTCAGCATGATAATGTTATGAATGTTATGAATGTTATGAATGTTATGAATGTTATGAATGTTATGAATGTTATGAATGTTATGAAGTAGAAGATACTATCCAGCGGCTCGCAACTAAAGCATTCATTTTATTTGAAATATAAACTGATTTGAAGGGTAACGGTATTTTTTACTTCAATCATCTGTGCATATAAAAAAGTGCATAAGCCCGTGAACAAAATGTACAGGCTTAAGCTCACCTGATCATGCATGCTTATACTGACGACTACAGTAGGCGCGACTGATCTCTGTTGAACGTAACTGCAAGTGTTTTGTTTTACGCCCTGTGACTCGCTTACGCCAAAGTTTAAAGCTGCTTGATTTTAAATTCTGGCGCATCAGTTCAATCACCGCTGACTCATTTAAGCCATACTCACGTTGAATTGCTTCAAAAGGTGTTCGATCTTCCCACGCCATTTCAATCACACGAGATAGATCAGCATCGATCATTTTTACACTACTGAACATCGGATTATTCCCATATATTCAAGAAAATTTATTGAGTTTGATTTGCTTTACAAACGCCTATACATAACCTAAGTCTTTATTTGATGCAATTGAATTTGAAAAAAATCAGTTTTTCATCTCAAAAATCTGCGTCAGGTTCTGTTTATTTTTTGGGTTTTTGTGCGATAGGCAAGTGCCAGCCATGACGAATCGCCATTAAACGCAGCCCAAAACAAAGCAATGCACCAGCAGTAGTAGCAGTCGCAGACGGAATATGAAGAAATGGGCTGATGACAACAATACTTGAACCCGCCAGAGCTGCGGTTGCATAGACATCAGCACGCATCACTGTAGGTACTTCCGCTAAAAGAATGTCACGCACCATTCCGCCACCAATACCTGTCAGCATACCCAACAATGTTGCCATGATAGGGTTTAAACCAAAAGTCAGTGCTTTTTGTGTGCCAGCAACAGCAAAGAGGCCAAGACCAGCCGCATCAAATATCAGCATAGAGCTGCTCAATTTGTCGATGATCGAAGACCTGTAAAATGTGATGATGCCTGCGAGCAGGGAGGCTGCCAAATACCGCCAATCATTAATGGCATTTGGCGGGACAGACCCGATGAGTACATCACGGGTAATTCCCCCGAAATTCCCTGCCACAAAGGAAAGTACAAGAACTCCAAAAAGATCAAGCTGGCGCTTTACCCCTGCAATTGCTCCACTAATCGCGAAGACAAATGTCCCAACCAGATCAAGCACTAAGAGTAGCGTTTGCATGCTAAGTCTCCAAGCTCTTTATGTTGTTAGCCAGGCAAGGGCTGCCACGACTAAAGTTTCGACACCCGTTTCCAAAGTCGGATGCAACACTGGAGCAAATAACGGACTATGGTTAACGGGCATGTGGTTTAATGTTCCTTCGGCCTTTGCCTTGGCGTAAGCTGCTGGATCTGTACCCCCAACAAACCAAAATACCGATGGAACCTGCCAAACTGTAGCGAAGCAGCCAAAGTCCTCACTCGCAGGTGATGGCCCAGTATGGTGAACGCGTGCTGGTGAAAAATAGGCGCGGAATGCTTCGGCAACGCAATTACTTGCGTCAACATCATTAACATTGAGAGGATATTGATCCAGTGGGGTAATTTCTGGTTTCCGTAGAGCTCCCGAAGCTTCTGCCTCTGCGTTCACGATTCTCTCAATTGCAGCTAAAACGCGTGTGCGGACTCCCGCGTCAAAAGTCCGAACATTCAGTTTGATGATTGCCTCGTCAGGAATCACATTTTCTTTTGTACCTGCCTGCAATACACCAACAGTGATCACGGCTGCTTCGGTTGCTGCCACCTCACGTGCCACAATCGTTTGTAGCCGAAGAACAATAGATGCAGCCATAACAACTGGATCAATGGCAGCTTGTGGCATAGAGCCATGAGCACCACGACCGAACAGTCTGATCTGTAGGCTATCTGCGGCTGAGGTGATGGGGCCTGCACTACCTGCAATTTCTCCAGCTGATCCCAGCATGACATGCTGACCAAGTACCACCGCAGGTTTTGGAAAACGTTCTAGCAGGCGCTCTTCTATCATTGCTCTAGCCCCTTCAGCGGTTTCTTCACCAGGCTGAAACACGATCATTAAGGTCCCTTTCCAGACATCACGAGTTTGGGCAAATAAAACAGCAGCGCCGACTAGCCACGTGACATGCATATCATGACCGCACATATGCCCAACAGGTACAGGCTTTCCTTGGTTATCCATCTGGGTAACTGTACTGGCATATGGAAGTTTGGTGGCTTCTTCTATCGGAAGGGCATCCATGTCGGCACGCAACATGATTGTTGGGCCATCGCCATTATGCAAAAGACCGACAATGCCTGTTTTTCCAACACCTGTCGTAACCTCGTAACCTGCTTTGCGCAGCCAGTCTGCGGCAAGCCCCGCAGTTCGGGTTTCTTGCATCGACAATTCAGGATGAGCGTGTACGTCTTTGTACAAGGTTTCCAGTTCAGGCATGAGCTGATCCAGATTTTTTAAGATAGCTGTTACTGCTGTACGATTCATAAAATCATCCTTAAACAATGAGTGGGTAACAACAAGATTTAAATCTTCAGATCAGCTCTGCGCGATGTAGATCAATCATCGCATTTTTACCTTCAGACATAATCTGGTTTGTTTTACTCAAATGAAGTCCATTACTTTTAATTTTTACTGCACGTGGTCGGTCTTGTTCTCGCCAATTTGGAAACTGAAATGAGTCCAAATCTAGTTTTCTTCATCCATCTGAAAAAAAACCGCTATAGGCAATATAGCTTTGAGTTTCTGTTTATATTCTGCACCACTATTACGGAATAACCACTAAAATTTTAGACACACATCACGATCTTTTGATAGGCCTTTTCACCATCTCATCGAGAACACTGACCATTAGAACTATGTCTGTGTTCTGAATTTTAGAACATCCCAATATACTCAAAGATATCAGGTTTGGGCTTAGCTGTTGAGCTATATATTTTCTTGCTGATCCTTACTCGCTTTAATAACTGAAAGAAATTTTCAGTCACAGCATGATCATGACATAAGCCGTATACTGTGCAGATGACAACCCTGCTGCATCCAGATTGTGATGTTTAAAAATGTTGGCCACCCATGACGCGTGTAGTCATACTTAAACGACCTTCAACCTCAGCTACTCGAAACCTTTCCTAATAACTTGCTTTACTGCTTCAATTTTGAATTCTTCAAGGGATAGCTTACGGTCAAGCGCCTTGCTAATTAGCCATTTCATCTAACTCAAATGGTAGTTCGAAAATCCGTGATGGCTCAGTTTCTAAAAAATTTAGAACACCTGATTAAAAATCGTACCATTGATCATGCTATTTTTCTCGGCCTGAATAATAGTATGAATAAAATCAAAAAGATTTACTTCACATAAATTTCATTTTGCTATATCTAGAATGAATCCTACAAAGAAATACTTAAAATCCGGAAGAAACGATGTTTAAATTTTTTCTACGCTGGATAGACAGCTGGTCAGATGATGTACAAACGCAATCAGTGCATCCAGACAGCGCTTATAAAATTCAGTGGCTACGCATTTTGCCTTTCATTCTGCTGCATATTGCGTGTCTAGCAGTACTTTGGGTCGGTGTGTCTAAGTTTGCAGTATGCTTTATGCTGTTTTTTTATGTCATTAGAATGTTTGCTATTACCGCATTTTTTCATCGTTACTTGTCGCATAAAACTTTTCAAACGTCCAGATTCGTTCAGTTTATTTTTATCTTAATTGGCACGATGAGTGCCCAGCGTGGTCCTTTATGGTGGGCTGCGCATCATCGCTATCATCACCGTTTTACCGATACAGAAAATGATCCGCATTCGTCCACGTATGGGTTTTGGTATAGCCATATAGGGTGGTTTCTGAATGATCAGAATTTTAAAATTCGCAAAGCAGTCATTAAAGATTGGCTCAAATATCCAGAATTGATCTGGTTAGATCGCTTCAGCCTCCCTATCGTATTAGTCACTGCTGCTGCCATTTATGCATTGGGCGAGTGGTTGGCGTTCGCATATCCAGATTTTCAAACAACGGGCCCACAATTGCTGGTGTGGGGTTTTGTGATTTCAACAGTATGTTTGATTCATGCCACATTATGTATCAATTCTCTGGCACATTTATATGGTTCGCGGGATTTTGATACTCAGGATCAGAGTCGAAATAACCTATTGCTTTCTATTATTACTTTAGGCGAAGGCTGGCATAACAATCATCATTTTTATGCGGGGAGTACCCGACAGGGGTTTTACTGGTGGCAGATTGATGTGACTTATTATGTGTTAAAAATCCTGTCCTGGTTTGGTTTAGTCTGGGGGTTAAAACCTGTTCCAAAACGCATTTATGTCGCCAGCCGCCGCAATTTGTCAGAAATCAATATCAGCTCAAAAAAATTAAAAAACGGGGATTTTTCATGAAAATTGCAATCATAGGTTCGGGGATTTCTGGGCTTTATGCTGCATGGAAACTGTCAGCTCAACATGAAGTCACCGTCTTTGAAAAAAATGCTTATTTTGGTGGACATACCGACACCCACCATTTTCAAATTGAGGGGCAGGCGATTACTGTTGACAGTGGTTTTATTGTATTCAATGACTACAATTATCCATTGTTTAGTGAGATGTTGGCTCAGCTTGGCGTTGATGCTCAGTCCAGTGACATGAGTTTTTCAGTCAATAATCATGTGACGGGATTACAATACAATCCTTCCAAAAAATGGTCTTTACTGACTCGCCCTCAAAACTTTTTCAACAAAAAATTTCGGCGTATGTTGTCAGATTTATTACGCTTTTATCAAGATAATAAAGAACGATCGGTGATCAATCATGATCCTGAAATGACGATTGAAGCCTATTTAGACCAACACGGTTATTCAGAGGAATTTCGCCTAGAACATTTATACCCGATGTGTGGTGCGTTGTGGTCAACACCTGTTGATCAAGTCGGTCATATTCCGTATAAGTTTGTGGTGAGCTTTTTCCAGCATCATCGGATGCTACAGTTAAAAGAGCGCCCGCAATGGCAGACTGTCAAGAATGGCTCAAATCGTTACATTCGTGCAATTCAGCAGCAATGTCCTGCAATCCAATGGAAAAATCTAGAGATTAAAAACGTGAGTCGGCATACAGACCATGTCCTGCTAGAAACAGATACAGACGTTCAAGTTTTTGACTGGGTGATTTTTGCCAGTCACGCAGATGACAGTCTAAAATTATTAAAAGATCCAACTGATTTAGAAAAAGAAATTTTAAAAAACTTTAAGTATCAAGATAACCACATGGTGGTTCACCATGATACATCGATTATGCCGAAGCAACGTTCACAGTGGGCCAGTTGGCATGTACATGTCACGCCAGCCAAAAGTAAATTCGCTGATTCTCCAGCCATTCATTATGGTTTTACCTACTGGATGAATAACTTGCAGAATCTCAAATGCAAAGAGCAAATTTTCGCAACACTAAATCCAAATATGGATATTGATCCAGCAAAGATCTTGGTGCAACGGCATTACCGCCATCCCGTTTTTGATCAAAAAGCGATTCAGGCCCAATCTCGCTGGCATGAACTGCAAGGGCTAAATCGCAGCTCTTATTGTGGTGCTTATTGGGGATGGGGGTTTCATGAAGATGGTGCTCGAAGTGCTGCACGTGTCGTTGATTATTTAGAAAAATTATTGTGATTTTGCATGGAGCGGTCAAATGTTGAATACTTCGCTTGCAATCGCAGAAGCAACCATACGTCATAGGCGTTATGTACCCAAACAGCATGCTTTTGAGTCTAAATTAAGCTATTTGTGGTTTGATCCAGATCAACTTGAAACGATAACTGCAAATTCATGCCTGTGGTCTTCACATCGCTGGAACATACTCAATTTGTATGCTGCAGACTTTTTAACAGCCTATCACGGCACAATCAGACAAAAGGTACAAAAAGTCGTATTGCAATATGAAGATGTCATGTTATCTCCCTCCTCACAAATACGAATACTGGCTTTGCCGCGCTGTCTGGGCCTTCGATTTAATTCGGTGGTATTTTATTTTATTTTTGATCAAGAACAAAAGCAGCCACTCTTTATTTTGAGTGAAATCACCAATACCCCATGGAATGAACGCAAGGTTTACGTACACGACTGCCGAAATCAGCTCACGTCACATGGTGATTTTCAGGGTTTTGAGTTTAATTTCGAAAAATCATTTCATGTTTCACCGTTTATGCCGATGGAATTGGATTACCGTTGGCGATTTAATTTTTCTGAGACGTTAAATGTCATTCATATGCAGCTGTTTGAAACAGGAAAACAGATCTTTGATGCCACAATGCGCTTTCGTTTAAATCCAATCACATTTCCTTCACAACAACATCATTATGCTCTGAGACATAGCCTTGGACCTTTTAAAATGATGGCTTCAATCTATATACAAGCCTTTCAGTTGTGGTGGAAAAAAGTTCCATTTTACCGTCACCCAAAGAAAAATAAGGATTAATACCTCATGATGAAAGCATTTCTTTATGGTGAGCAAGATTCGCTACCTTTTTTGTTGAGAAGCCTACTTAAATTACGGCATGGACAGATCAGTTTTCGTGGCGTTTGGAATGGCACAGTAGGAGAGGCTTCGGATTTGCATGCCATCGTAGAGGTGCATAATCCTGAACTCATCGAATTAATATTTAAACATGGTGTTTTAGGTGCTGCCGAAGGATATATTCGGGGAGACTGGAAAAGTGATGATCTGGTTGAACTGATTCAAATCTTGGCACGAAATCGCGAAATTCTAGACAAACTCAACCAAAATGCGCTTGCTCAAGTGAGTCAATTTGTACTGAAAAATTGGTATAAAACTCGTAAAAACAGCATCAGTGGTAGTCGCAAAAACATTGCTGAACACTATGATTTAAGTAATGATTTCTTCAAACTGTTCTTGGATGATTCATTGATGTATTCCAGTGCTGTATTTGAGCATGAAAACATGTCATTAGATGCCGCTTCGGAATTAAAGAAAGAATTGATTTGTCAGAAATTACAATTAAAACCTTTAGATCATTTGGTGGAAATCGGGAGTGGATGGGGTGGCTTTGCCATATATGCAGCGCAACAATATGGTTGTAAAGTCACAACCATTACAATCTCCGAAGCGCAATATCAAGAATCGATCGCCCGCGTCCATGCGGCTGGGTTAAGTCATCGCATCGATGTACAACTGAAAGACTATCGTTTATTGGAAGGTAAGTACGATAAATTGGTTTCGATTGAAATGATTGAAGCAGTAGGCGAGCAGTATCTTCCAACCTACTTTAAAAATTGTCGCGAGTTACTCAAGCCAAAAGGTTTAGCGCTCATTCAGGCCATTACAATTGAAGATGCACGTTATCAAAAAGCGCTCAAAACTGTTGATTTTATTAAGCGCTATATTTTCCCAGGCAGTTTTATTCCTTGTATCAGTGTGCTGACCCAGACAGCTTCAGAACAAAAGCTGCGTTTGAAACAGTTAGATGATATTGGCCTGAGTTATGCCAAAACTATCCATCATTGGCGTGAGCGGTTTCTTGCTGCAAAAGATCAGGTTTTAAATCTCGGCTTTGATGAAAACTTTATTCGAATGTGGGACTTTTACTTGTGCTATTGCGAGGGAGGCTTTAAAGAAGGCGTGATTAGCGATGTGCATATGCTGTTTGAAGCCAGCAGCTACTAATTTGCCTGATCAAAACAGGAGAAGATGATGTTAGTTAAACTCATGATCTTGAACCTTGTGATTATGCTGTGCTGTTGGCTCTGGGCAACATTCAACCGCCGCGTTGGCATAGTGGATGTTGCCTGGAGTGCTTGCCTTGCTTTAAATATTTTACTGACTGCAATTTTGATTGACGTTGCTCCACTGCCGATACGTCTGTTTATCGGTATCTGTAGTGGGATTTGGTTTCTCCGACTGAGTGCTCATCTACTCCGTCGCTATGTTGCCGAACGGCAGGAAGATACACGTTATGCCAATATGCGTCAGGCAATGGGAAAGTTTCAACATATTGGTTTTTTGTTGTTTTTTATATTTCAGGCAGGATTGGTTATTTTATTTTTCTTGCCGATGTGGGCATTACTGACAACGGCTGAACAAGATTGGCGGGCTGATTATCCTATTGTTTTAGCGATCGCAGTTGTTATTTTGGTGGTTGCTTTTATAGGAGAAACAATCGCTGATCAACAATTATATGCCTTTAAACGACAGCCAGAACATCACGGTTTAACCATGGATCAGGGGCTTTGGCGCTATTCCCGTCACCCCAATTATTTTTTCGAATGGATACATTGGTTTGTTTATCCCATATTAGGACTGGCAGCAGGACTCTACGTGTTGTGGATTTATCCATTTCTGATGTGGTTGTTTTTGTATTACATCACGGGCATTCCGTTTAGCGAACAACAGGCAGTTAAAAATCGAGGACAGAATTATCTCGATTATCAACAGCGAACATCAATGTTCATTCCGTGGAAACCCAAAAAATAGGTACGCACATGGATTATATAATTCAGAAATCTTTAAAACTCGTTGAAAGTGGTTTAATTCCTGACCCAGCCATTCGAGCCGCAATTCGTGCATTAAGTAAAAAACGCCTGATTCAGGAAGGGCGTTATGATCCTGAACAGGCTGCACAGCGTTACATGGACGTACTTAATCTGTTGAAACAAAGCAAAATTGCGATAGAGACAGATAAAGCCAATGAACAACACTATGAACTCCCAACTCAGTTTTTTCAGGCAGTTTTAGGCAAGCGGTTGAAATATAGCGCATGTTATTTCCCGCATGAAACGACGACACTAGATCAAGCAGAAAATTATTCATTACAGCTCTATAGCGAACGAGCACAGTTAAAAGATGGTCAAAAAATTTTAGAACTCGGTTGTGGTTGGGGTTCATTTACTTTGTGGATGGCTGAACGTTATCCGAATGCGCATATTACTGCGGTTTCTAATTCTAAAACACAGCGCAAACATATATTGGAGCAAGCTAAGATCCAAGGGCTAACCAATATTGAAGTGTTGACGTGTGATGTAAATGTATTGGAACTGAGATCTAATTATTTCGATCATGTAGTATCCGTAGAGATGTTTGAACATGTTCGAAATTACCAACGCTTATTTGAAAAGATTAGCGGATGGCTCAAAGCAGATGGGTTATTGTGGTGTCATATTTTTTGCCATCGTTTTCTACATTATCCATTTGAAATAAAGTCAGAATATGACTGGATGTCTAGATATTTTTTCACAGGTGGCTTAATGCCTTCAGTGTCCACTTTTTTACACTTCCAAGAGCATCTGGAACTGAGTCAGCATTGGCAGTGGTCAGGTCAACACTATGAAAAAACAGCAAATGCATGGCTCAGTAATATGGATGCGCAGGAAACCGAACTCAGACCAATATTTGATCAGGTTTATGGAAAAGATGCGGATGCATGGTGGCAGCGCTGGAGAATTTTTTTCATGGCTTGTGCGGAACTATTTGGTTTTGAACAAGGTCAAGAATGGGTGATTGGCCATTTTTTATTTCAAAATAAAAACAGCTAATTGTCTGGCTCTCATTTAGGAAACTTATATGCTGAAATCCCAAGCACGCAACCATCAAAAGCATGCCCTTACAGAAATATTCAATCGTTATTACTGGTTGCAAATTGGTCTGATTGCTTTATCGATTGTTGTCGGGATTGCTTGCAGTGCTTGGGTCATCAAAGGTTCGCTATTAAAAACTGCATTAGAGCAAGAAATGGAGCATTACTGGGTACGTGTAGATCGTAACCCGAATGCTGATTTGCCAGACACGAAGAATCTATATGGTTATCGATGGAATACGAGCATTCCTCCTCGGCGTTTTCAGAATATATCACTAGACATGGGTGTGCACCGCATCTGGATAGATGGTAAAGAGCGAATGACCGTTTATGGTGAGAGAAATGGGCAGCACGTATTATTGGTATTTGGTGAAAGCAATGTAAATAAATTGGTGTGGTTATTTGGCCTAGCACCTCTTATGTTTAGCCTATTTGTTCTATATAGTTTTTTATGGTGGTCAAACCGACGGGCTAGGCGCTATTTTTCACCCATTACCCGACTGGCAAATGCATTAGAGCATATTGATTGGGAACATCAAAACACTCAGGCGTCTCCATTTGAAGATATTTATACCAATGGCAATATGGACGCGGAATATCTTAAGCAGGCTTTAGAAAAATATCACTATATTTTAAGTACATTTATTCAGCGCGAACGAGAGTTTACAGGTGATGTGAGTCATGAATTACGCACACCGCTTACAATTCTGAAAGGAAATGTACAGTTATGTCAGGCACGTTATGGTGACGATAAAGCTTTTAAGCGTTTGAGTAATACGATTGATGATATGCAACTTTTGGTCGATACCTTGTTGGCGATTGCACGTAATACCACTCAGAATTTATCCTCGGAGCAAGTTTTATTATCTGAAATTATTGAGGACTTGGTCGAGTCATTGCAGACAGTGAGTCAAAGCAAAGGCATGTTGATCCATGTACAGTGTGAAAAATTAGAGCAACCTCGGAATTTATACCCATCCATGACCAAGATGGTACTCAGTAATATTCTGAGAAATGCACTGAATTATTCTCAAGGTTCAGAAATTCATATTATTCAGCAAAAACATAATTTACTCATTGCAGACAATGGGATTGGAATCAGTCTGCCAAATGATGCCAAGGCGCAAGAATTAAATAGTTCACAAATTACATTTGAGGTTAAAGGTCACGGGATTGGTTTGCAGCTGGTCGAAAAACTCTGTAAACAGCTGGGCTGGAGAGTCGAACTGTTTGATCGACAGTATTATCTATCTGCACATCCTGATCTCAATTTAGCGCCAAGTACGGGACTAGTTGTGGTGGTGTATTTTCATTAATATTCACTAGATTCGAATGAGATTTTAATCCCTACGCCTGAAACAGTATGAAGTAACTTTTGAGGGAAGGGTTTGTCAATCATTTTACGTAAGCTATAAATGTGGCTACGTAAAGCGTCGCTTTCAGGTTCTTCATCCCCCCATAGCTCGATCATGATTTCTTGCTTGGTAATGACTTTAGGAGAGTTACGCATCAAAATTTTGAGTAATTTAAATTGAATCGGGGGAAGTTCAATGATCTGTCCAGCTCGAGATACCGTCTGTTTAGCACTATCCAAAATCAGATCATGAATTTGCAGCTTGTTATTCGAAACTTCACCTAAAGACCGTTTAATTAAAGCACGTATGCGTACAACAAGCTCATTAAAATCAAAAGGTTTTACCAAATAGTCATCAGTCCCTGCTGCAAAACCCTTCAGTTTATCATCAAGCGTATCGCGCGCTGTGAGCATAAGCACAGGGATATCCAGACTTTGTTGATTGCGGATCCAGTGACACAAATCATAGCCAGAACCATCAGGTAAATTGATATCTAATAATAATAAGTGGTAAGGCTGAGATTTAAGAAAAGTCTTTGCTGCATCGAGATTGCGAGCATGATCGATAATGTAGCCATGCGCTTCCAGAAATTCGCAAACCGTTGCTGCTAAATCAAAATGATCTTCAACCATCAGAATAAAGTGATTATTCATATGTTAACCATGAATCCTATTAATTTAATAGTTGTTGTCTTAATTTAGCATTAAAAGGTGCATGTCCAAACCATATTTTAAAATATTGATTTATTTGAGGATCACTAATTTGTCCCAAGACTTTATTATTGAGGGACAATGTCATTTTTTTGCTGCTATGCTGGTAATTTAAACGATATAAATCTCCTTTTTTGAC
Source organism: Acinetobacter sp. ANC 4636 (assembly GCF_054454555.1). Lineage (NCBI taxonomy): Bacteria > Pseudomonadati > Pseudomonadota > Gammaproteobacteria > Moraxellales > Moraxellaceae > Acinetobacter > Acinetobacter sp. ANC 4636. The sequence continues at coordinate 17,202 of NZ_JBTKVD010000014.1, forward strand.
GGGTTGATACCATTCAGTAATTTTATTTAATGTGATTAGTGACGTATTGTCTGTAACGTTCTTTTTTAAAAAATACGTCGCAGCCTGCTTAAAAGCCCATCCTGGTATGTCGCGTTCATAGGAAAAATCAAGTTGAATACTTTGATTGTCCCAAGCTTTCTGACAGCTCTCTGCAAAATAGTTCACATGCCCAACATTATTTTTACTGACCATGATAGGGGCTGAACTACATTGTTTTAATGTTGCAGCATTCGATGATACGCAGCATTGCAATATCATTCCCGTGAGTATTAGCGTGTATTTTTGAAAGGAAAAATCCATCCGTAAATTCCTCCAACCACAGGCATTGATCTGTAAAGACCATTTGCTGGATCCCAAAAATCTTGCTGAAATATGATTTGATTCGCTTGATTGATTTTGATTTCACTTATGCCATACGACTTCATGGCTCTTTTACTACCAAAAATTTTAAAGTCATACGCCATTTTCCAATGAATATATGCAGAATCTTCGTGATGTGTAGCACTAATCAGTTTGACGCTGACATTGCTGACTCGACTATTCATGCCTTCAAAATGCTTGATTAAGTCTTTCTTGTTCGCAAACTGAGATAAAGTATCATTAATAAACAATTGATCCGCATAGAGACTACTTGCGCGATCAACAAAAACGGGTGTACCCAAAGTATTGAATGCGGCTACAAAATGTGAACCTATACTGTAGGCCTGTTCGTCATTTAAGGTAATACCTTTTATATTTTGATCTGCATTAGCATAGTCATTGGTATAACTTGGAACAGTTTTACACGCAGTCAAGCTTAAAACTGCGATAGTCGTTGCCATGAGGGTTTTTAGTCTTTTCATCACACTATTCCTTCGTTTTTATTTAATGTAAGAAAAACGATGTGAAACTAATGTGAATAGCTATTTTGTCTGGTCTGATGCCATGAGACCCAATAAATCAAAAAATGTCACAGAGATGATAATGATTGTGTAAATTTTACTTATCGAGAAAATTTCCTGATACTGCACCTAGCCTAGAGATATTTAGTTCGCTTTTTATATATAAAAACCGTTTTTAGCGTGAAAATGTATTATCAATCGGCTCAAGAACATTTTATATTCAAAAGAGTATAACGCATACAACTCACCTGAACGGGGGGGACTTTGCAGATATATATGCCCCGTTTTCATCTAACTTGGAGAAGCTCATTGCGCACTATCAGCTATAAGTATGTCGTGATTATTGCAGTGTTGATTATTGCTGCAAGTTTTGCTGCATTACGCTGGTGGCAGGGGCCGCTATTACCAAGCTACAGTGTTGCCTCGATGCCCATCGTACAAACAGTCGTAGCAACTGGACGAGTGATGACAGTATCACGTGCTCAGGTTGGGAGTGAAATTACGGGAGTCATTCTCAAACGCCTTGTACAGGAAGGTGACCGAGTTTCACGGGGAGATTTGCTGTTGGTCCTAAAATCCGATGAGATCGTTGCTCAGGTGAAACAGGCAGAGACCGCACTTACTGAACTGGCGACCAGTAGACGCCCACAGGCTGCAGTCGATTTGGCAAATGCTAAAGTCCAGCTAGATCAAGCGATCCGTGAAGCAAACCGCAGGCGTAACCTGAGCGAATCTGGAAGCCTATCGACTGAAGCAAAGGAACAAGCGGATAAAGCTGAGCGGGTGGCTCGTAATAACTTTGAGTTAGCACGTTTGGCAGCAACAGCACTAGCCCCAGGCAATGTTGAGGAGAAACTGCTACGTGAACGTCTGGCTGCGCTGCAGGCACAACTGGCTAGAACCCAAGTCCGCGCCGAAGTGGCAGGTACGGTTCTGACACGTAATGTGGAACCAGGTGATCTGGTACAGCCTGGCCGTACCCTCCTCACCATCGCACTGGATGGCAGCACAGAAATACGTGTACCATTCGATGAGCGCAATTTACCACAGCTTGCATTACAGCAGCATGCTATCGTCATTGCTGACGCTTACCCAGATAAACCATTTCCTGCCCGTATTAATTTTATTGCGCCGAGCATTGATCCGCAGCGCGGTACGGTAGAAGTTCGCTTGGCGGTTGACCCTGTGCCTGAATTTTTGCGTCAGGATATGACCGTTTCTGTGAATATTGAAACAGCAAAACGTGACCGAGCACTGGCGATCCCAAATGATGCCTTAACCAATGTACAAGGTAATCAGGCAACCGTACTCTTGGTACGTAACGGAAAAATACAGCATCAGCAGATCACTCTGGGTTTACGTGGTCTAGCTATATCAGAAGCCCTTGCGGGTTTAAAGGCAGGGGATCATATTTTGGCTAATCCTGTTTCTTCACTGACTGATGGTACGCGAGTACGCTTGAAACTAGAAAAAATTCCTTTTGCGCACGCTTATGCTGCTGACAGCAAAAATGAATTACCGGTGAAATTCAATTGAACAGCTTTCTTGGACGACTCTGGATAGAGTGGACGATCGCAGTCAGTTTTTTGCGTGAAGGACGTGCACAGTCTTTCATGATCACAGTCGGTGTCGCGGTGGGTGTCGCAGTAATCGTTTTTGTTTCATCTTTAGTACAAGGTCTGCAGTCGAATATTATCCAACGCACTTTAGGCACACAAGCGCATATCCGCGTGCTATCACCAGATCTGGTGAACCAAATTCTCCCCCCAAAAGCCGGCACTTTACAATTATTGCGGGAAGATAAGCGTGCACAACGCCTGCGTTCAATCAACAACTGGCAGGAAGTGATGGTAACGCTAGATCAATTGCCTGGACTGACAGCGGTATCACCTACAGTATCAGGTCCTGCATTTGCCCAACGTGGTGATGCGCTCGAATCTGTAGCGCTCGTCGGAATTGATGTAGCGCGTTATCAAAAAATTATTCCCCTCAAAAACTATCTGATCAGTGGTCAGCTACGAGTGGGGGCGGACAATGTACTGATCGGTAGCCAGTTAGCCGATGATTTGGGGGTACAGGTAGGGAGTAAGCTGCGACTGGATACAGGTCAACAAAATAGTACAGTGGTGAATGTTGCTGGAATCTTTGAGCTAGGGGTGCGTGAACTGGATGCGCGTTATGTTTATCTCGACTTAAAACAGGCGCAATCATTACTTAACCTTCCTGGGGGAATCACTGTCATCGATCTGACTGTTACAGATATTTTCAAAGCTGATGAGATTGCTGCACAAATTGGGCGCTTAACTTCACTGAAGGCTGACAGCTGGATTAAAACCAATTCACAATTAATGAATGCCATTTCAGCACAGAGCCTGTCAACCAATATGATTATTGTCTTTGTGGCTATTTCCGTAGCTTTTGGAATTGCCAGTGTCTTGTCAGTCAGTGTAGTACAACGAACTCGGGAAATTGGTATTTTGCGTGCGACAGGTGCAACCCGACAGCAAATCTTACGTATTTTCCTTTTTCAGGGTGCCATGTTTGGTTTAATGGGGTCCGTCATGGGCAGTGCAGTGAGTTACGCACTGGTGTGGACCTTTAATCACTTTGGCCCAGGTTTATTTTATATTCCCGTGCCAATCAAACTGGTAATGCTCGCATTACTGTTGGCAACACTCACCGGCATCCTCGCAGCAGCTGTACCAGCACGCCGAGCAGCAGCTCTCGATCCCGTGGAGGCGATTCGTCATGTCTAACCCTGCTCATGAAGTCCTACGCCTAGAGGCACTGCGCAAGTCTTACAATATTGGCCAGCCCAATGAGGTTGAGGTTCTACATGGAATTGACCTGTGTATAGACCGCAGCGATTTTGCAGCACTGATTGGACCTTCAGGTTCTGGCAAAAGCACTTTATTGAATATTCTGGGCCTGCTCGATCAGCCGAGCAGTGGTGAACTTTATCTGCTGGGTCAGCCTACAAGTAACATGGATGATGCAGGACGTACTGCATTACGCGGTAACAGCATCGGGTTTGTCTTTCAGTTTCATCATCTGATTCAGGCATTTACTACCTTAAATAATGTGCTGATGCCATGGATGCTGACACGGGGAAAACCCGATAAATTTGCACTAGAAAAAGCACATGAATTATTGGCTGCGGTAGGTCTGGAAAAGTTTGCCGACAGAAAACCAAATGAACTCTCAGGTGGTCAGCAACAGCGGGTGGCGATTGCCAGAGCACTGATCACTGATCCAGCATTATTATTGGCCGATGAACCTACAGGTAATCTTGATACTCAAACAGCTGCTGAGGTTTTCGAGTTGTTCCGTAAAGTTCATCGTGAGCGAGGTTGTGCAGTGCTACTCGTCACCCATGATCCACGTCTGTCGGCAACTTGTGATCGAACCATTAATCTGGTTGATGGCAACATCAAAAGCGATTCGCTAAATAACACAGCATCGTCAGTTCATCTTTGACAGAAATGCAAATGCGGTCAGACCAGCATGATTAAATGTAGATCATGGAAAGGCTTAAAATCCTCGTAAAAATAAAATTATGAGTTTGAATAATTGATAGAAAAGAAAAACCCCGACATCCTGTCGAGGCTTTTTGGTATTTGCGTTTTAAGTATGACTCCTGTCGTACTTCACATCCTGATGCTTGAACTTATCATTTTTTGTTTTATGTTCCAGAACTTCCTGTTCCTTATGGCTTCAGAGTAAGGGATTCGATTGAGTTTGAATATGGGTATTGTCTCTATCTTTTGTGCGCGACAGCTTACAAGGTTAATAAAATATTACCGTTGGAAGCAGATCTTTACAGGGGCAAAATACTGATTTTTCAACATTTTTATTAGCAGTCACTTCCATAACTGGATCTAAAACCCTGTATGTTTCAAAGCCAGATTTTTATGATTATTTACGCTACTTAAAGCAATTAAGTTACTGATTTAATTAAGTTCATAAGTTCATAAGTTCATAAGTTCATAAGTTCATAAGTAGAAAAGTCTTATATTGATAAGTACAATGCAAGTACAAGATTTGGATTTCGATTGAATTGTCATTTTCTGTGTATGTCTGCTTGGCATCTTTTGAAATCCATTCTATTTTTTAGCGATTCCATTTTCCATAATTTTACCCGATACAAGTCAGAGCTTTACTTAACTATTTATTTTTAAATAATTTAATTTTTTAACTGATTTAATTTATCAAAAATAGGGTCACTAATTTTCTGCCTTTCAGTTTTAATCAGGATAACAAAACCCCTAAACATGAATTTTACTCATCTTCATGTTAGATAAAATCATTTTTATTCATGTAGTGATTCAGGTATAAATCACATCATTAAGAAATTTAGATTTTATTTTAGAAATTAGGGTATCAGATCACCATGAGTAAAGAGTTTACATGTTCAATTAAACGCATTCGTTTTGATGAAAACTATCAACCAGCAGATAGCACACGTCTAACGACGAATTTTGCCAACTTGGCGCGTGGTGAAAGCCGTGAGCAGAACCTGCGTAATACACTGCGAATGATTAATAATCGTTTCAATACCTTAGCGCAATCAGACAACCCGAATGGCGATCGTTATTCACTTGAAATTGATATTATTTCTGCAGATTTAGATATCGAAGGTAATGGTAAAACTTTCCCGATTATTGAAATGCTGAAAAGTACAATTACCGATCACCACACCAATCAGCGTATTGATGGCATGATTGGCAACAGTTTTTCATCTTATGTCCGTGACTACGATTTCAGCGTGGTGCTTAAAGAACATAATCAAAAGAACTCAACTTCGTATGCACCAGAAGGTTTTGGGGATTTGCATGGCAAACTGTATCAATACCTTGTGAACTCAGAGACTTTTAAAGCAGAGTTTAATCAACAGCCTGTGATTTGCCTGAGTGTTTCAACCGCTAGGACTTATCACCGCACGACCAATGAACATCCGATTTTGGGTGTTGAGTATAAACAAGACCAATACTCACGTACCGACGAGTATTTCCATAAAATGGGCTTAAAGGTTCGCTTTTTTATGCCGAAAGGTAGCGTTGCACCTTTAGCGTTCTATTTCGCGGGTGATTTACTGCGTGACTACACCGATTTTGAATTGATCAGTGCGATTAGCACTATGGAAACGTTCCAAAAGATTTATCGCCCTGAAATTTACAATGCAAATTCATCAGCGGCACAAGTCTATCAAGCAAGCCTAGAGTACCCAGATTATTCATTAACACGAATTGTATATGACCGAATTGAACGTGGTCAGCTCGCGGTAAAACAGGGTAAGTGGACGGAAGAAAACTTTATTAAGCCTTATCAAGACATTCTTGAGCAATGGGCTGCGAATTACAACGTAGAGCGTAACGCTGCTTAATTTACCTGAAATAGAATATAGAGATAGAAGATTTAAAATGGCAATTTTATTACCAACATCAACCGCTGGCAGCTTACCGAAACCCTCTTGGCTGGCAGAGCCTGAAAAACTTTGGTCACCGTGGAAACTCGAAGGTGAGCAACTGCTTGAGGCCAAACAAGATGCGTTACGTTTGTCATTGCAGGAACAGCAACATGCAGGCATCGATATCGTCAGTGATGGCGAACAAACCCGTCAACATTTCGTGACCACATTTATTGAGCACCTCGACGGTGTAGATTTTGAGAAACGTGAAACGGTTCGTATCCGTAATCGTTATGATGCTAGCGTTCCATCAGTGGTGGGCGCAGTATCTCGTCAAAAGCCTGTTTTTGTTGAAGATGCCAAGTTTTTACGTAGCCAAACCACACAACCGATTAAATGGGCGCTCCCTGGCCCGATGACCATGATCGATACGCTTTATGATGGTCACTACAAAAGCCGTGAAAAACTGGCTTGGGAATTTGCCAAAATTTTGAACCAAGAAGCACTCGAATTAGAGGCTGCTGGGGTTGATATCATCCAATTTGATGAGCCTGCATTTAATGTGTTCTTTGATGAAGTAAATGACTGGGGTGTTGCAACCTTGGAACGTGCACTTGAAGGTCTGAAGTGCGAAACTGCGGTTCATATTTGTTATGGCTACGGCATTAAAGCCAATACTGACTGGAAAAAGACCTTAGGTTCAGAATGGCGTCAATACGAAGAAGCATTTCCTAAACTTCAAAAATCTAAAATTGATATTGTCTCACTTGAATGTCAAAACTCACGTGTACCAATTGATTTGATCGAATTAATTCGCGGTAAAAAAGTCATGGTTGGTGCAATTGACGTCGCAACTAACAGCATTGAAACAGCAGAAGAAGTAGCCAATACACTGCGTAAAGCACTTCAGTTTGTCGATGCGGATAAACTTTATCCTTCAACCAACTGCGGTATGGCGCCTTTGGCACGTGAAGTGGCTCGCGGTAAGCTCAATGCTTTAAGTGCCGGTGCGGAAATCATTCGCAAAGAGCTTGCAGGGCAGTAATTTCTCGTGTGATTTCTAAAGGGTTACTTTTAGGATTGAATAGGATTTAATCTTCATCATCCAACGGGTAGCCCTTAGCTTATAAAGTAAGTATTCGTTCTCCTCAGAACTTATTCAGATGTGCCTATGTGACCGAATCACGTGGTATATCTAATTTAAACAAAAAAGTTACGGTTCAATTTAGGAACAAAATGATGATTGAAGCAGCAGACTTTAGAAATGCAATGTCTTCCTTAACCAGTGCAGTCAGTGTCGTAACCACGGCAGACATGTCTGATCGTTATGGATTCACTGCATCTGCCGTGTGCAGTGTTACGGATACACCACCGACATTGTTGGTCTGTATGAATAAAGCTTCTAGCTCACACGTGCATTTTGTTGAAAATAAGATCTTAACTGTGAATGTTTTAGGCGCACAGCATGAGCATATTTCTAATGTTTTTGCATCGAAACTGAGTTCTGAAGAACGCTTTAAACATGGGACTTGGACAGAACTGGAAACAGGAGCACCCGTTTTAGAGAATGCTTTGGTGAATTTTGATTGTGAGATTGATCAAATTCAAGAGGTTGGAACACATACGATTTTTATGTGTCGTGTTGTTGCGATTCAACAAAACCAACATGATCAAAGTCTGGTTTATTTTAATCGCGCATATCATCATGTCGGGCAGACAGAAATTGCTTAAGCCTGTACGCAGTGGAATGAATAATTTTTTAACAATAGACATATGAGTGACGATCATTGTGACTTTTATTAATCTATGAATGGTCCATCATAAAAATGATACCGTCACCTGATTCGTATTCAAAAATACAGCATTGGGATGAGAAGAATCGTAAGAGCTTTGTTGGATGCAGATATTACAGAGTCACTTTCTGGCTGAATTGTTAGCTAGCCGCTGGAATTTATGATCTGAACTGGCTACAGAGTAATTGTAAGTATAAACCATTAAATAAAAATGCATTTTTGCCATTAATTTTTCAGTACTTTTCCGCATATACAGGAATAAAAGTAGCTGCTGAAATAAAGTAAGCGAAAACTAAGTATTTATTGAAACAGTGAAATAGAGGGCATTGTATATCAGTTAGATTCTGTTGATCTGCTCCATTTCTCTAGAGCATTCACGAAATGGGCAGATGTAACAGTCAAACATTATAGGAATCAAGTTCAGCTACTATCTATCTCATAAATCTTTAACAGATCAACAATAATCTATACTCACCTTCCTTTTCAGCCGGTGCTCTATGAACACAGGGCAAAACCTGTTGCATTGGATGATCTACTGCCAAGCGCCAAAGATGTCCTGAGCCTAACTTCACTGGTTTTGCATCAGGTTTTGGCTGGTAATGCAGATCAAAGAAATTATCTTCTAGGAAAGTTTCAAACTCAGCTTCTGGACCATCATGTAGTTTTTTGAGTTTTTTCCTGATTTCTGGAACCCAAATCATTTGCTCAACTTGAGCATGAGGCAAAATATCACTTGCAGGGCCATGATAGGTACATAAAACAGTATCCATTTCAATGGGTGAGCGATCAATATGATAGGAATACACATCTGTTGAAATGAAATCTAGCTCTTCATCCCGTTCATAACTTTTAAGTAAATTCAGAGAAGGTGATGCTCCGAAATCAGTTAATAGCTGTAGATCACTTAAAATAATTTCTCTTGCTAGATGACCTTTTTCTGAAAGATGCAATGCTAAAAGATCTTCCACAGAAACTTCTGTAATATTTTCTTCTAAGTGAAGTTTTGCCACAATCTCTTTAAAATCACCAATCAAATTTCGATACCAGCAAATGGCGTTCATATCTCCTTGAAAATGCGAATTGACAAGTTCAGAGAAAGTAGAAACCACTTTAACTTGATTGTTGTCGGAAAGTGCATTCTTCACAATTATCAACCATTTTTAAAAGCTTGACTTTATCCCAAAAATTTACAGCTTGCCATAATTCAATTTTATAAGAGACACAAACATGAACAAAATGAATCCAAATGAAATAAAAGAAAATTTTATTATGGTTTGAAACTTTCTTTTATAAATGAATGGTCTTTTATAAAAATAGAGTAGGGTTGATACATCTATTGAAGTCCGACCCTAGGCAATATTTTACTATTTATTGACTATTACGATTTTGCCAATAGTTTTATTTGAAGCAATTAATTGATGGGCCTTTCTAATTTTTGATGCATTCATTGGGCTAAGTGAAGTTACTCTAGGCGATATAATCTTCTTTTGATCGATTAGTTTTGAAATACGATTTAAGATTTCGGACTGTTTCACCATATCATGGGTAGAAAAACTAGATCGAGTAAACATAAACTCCCAATGAAAGGACAAACTTTTTCTCATCAATAAATTAAAGTCCTGACTCTGAAGGAAAGGAACAATACTGCAAATTTTCCCAAAAGGTCGTGTAATACTCGGTAAAATATCAAAATAAGTATCCGGCGAGTTACAAATCAGAATATAGTCCACCTCTGGATAACCAATTTCTGATAATTGTGGTGCTAATTCTTGACTATGATCAACAACATGATCCGCGCCTAATTTTAAACACCATTCGGTGGTTTCTTTTCTAGAAGTAGTAGCAATAACAGCTAAATTAGGAACAAATTTAGCAAGTTGAATCGCCATAGAGCCAACTCCACCAGCCGCACCAAGGATAAGTAGTGAAGATGTTGGCTTATCATGCTGTATGGTTAAATTGGTATTAATAGCAAGAGCTAATTTTTCAAATAGTGCCTCCCACGCAGTCAGTGAAACTAAGGGTAATGCTGCTGCATCTTCAACGCTAATAGTTTTGGGTTGAAATGCAACTAATCTAGAATCAATTGCATGATATGAACAGTTCCCACCTGAGCGGTTAATATCACCTGCATAGTAAACAGCATCTCCGATTTGAAAAAGGTCTGAAACTTCATTGCCTTTTTCAACAATTGTTCCAGCTACATCCCAACCTAGGACATTTATCCGATTATCTTTTTTCTTTCTCAGTCGGGCACGCATATCTGCTGGATTAATAGAGACTGCTTCAACACGAACAATCACATCATGTGGCAGTGCTTTAGGGTATGGAACCTGAACATCCAGAAATGAATCTGGATGTTCAAGTTCCAAAGGATTACATATAGCAACTGCATGATTAAATTTACTATTCATTATGCTATCGATGTAAGAGGAAGTTTATGCGTAACGCTACAGATAATTTTGGTATTACCAAAAATTGAATAGATATCGGCTTTTCTCCAGTCACCGTCTGATGTTTTATAGCGTCTGACATTGTCTAAACGTGTAAAAATCGGATGTGAATGATCAAGATTTGGCTTGTCCGAAAGAAAGAATATTTCTGTCTTTTTCATCCAGAGGGTATTACTTTCTGCGCGACTAATTGAATCTAACTGATAAAGTAAAACTTGACCCAACTGCAAGCCTACGGAAAATAGGCATGAAGTTGACCATGGCTCCATCTTTTCTTTCATGAGCTGATTATTGGTCACCAAAGCAGATGCTTTCATTTCATTAACATTGATCATCACATCATTAATATCCAATGGTGTTTTCAAGTCGACTGTAGGTGCTGAATAGTCAATTTTATTGAAATCACTAGAGTATTGAATTTCAATTCTCATATTAGAGATATCAATGTTCAAGGCATTGGTCTCTTGATCAATCTTGTCCATGCTTCCATGAATATTGATCTGATCAAAATCAGACTCCACTGGGCTTTTGCCTGCCCTAATGATCATCTTATAAATGAGGCTCTTATAAGAAATTTTAGGTAAATTACTATAGACAGTCTGAATAAGATGATCAAAAGTGAGTAAAGACAATTCAATAATATCAATCGTACTTAAATGTGGTTTTTGATTACCATTGCCTTTAATAGACCAAGTTTGAGGCAATACAACTCGACCAAAACAAGAGAATTTTAAGATATTCGGGTCATCAGGCTCGCTAGAAAAATCATAGATTGCATGATTGCTATTGAGATAGCCTGCCCCAAAATAACGTGTCTTTTTATCACCTAAAAATTCATCAACATCTTTAAAAAATGATAAGTTCATTATCTACCCCTATTTATCTAAGAATTTTTTTGCTTTTATATAGATACTTACATAATTAGTGTTTTATATTTTTGATTTGCAATTTTTATAGATTCTTGGATACTCTTTACAGGCTTGATTTTTAAAAGTTCTGCAATAGCATCCGCACGTTCTTCCAGACTTCCGCCAATAATGTGATATTTCATATCCAGTTCGTCAAATGTATCTTTTAAAAGCTCATCTGAAGCAGAACGAAATAACTCATTTACAGGTCGATGACCATCTTTTGCTAGTGGTAGCTCATTGGGTAAATGAATAAAAAGATCAAAAGAATCTTGTACGTGGCGCTTAAATACTTTTCCCAGCTCACTCATAATATTTTCAAAATAAGCCAGCTCGGTGGTTTTTGAAACAGCTTCATTGTCTTTTAAGTGAATCGACTGATTAGGATTCATACCATATTTGACGCGCACACTACCGTAGATCCATTCCTGTAAAGAACAGCCATCTGATATGAAACGATCTTTGAGCTTATATTCATGAATAACTCGATCCATATGACGAGTAATGATCATCTGAATCAATTGAGGAGACGTGACTTCTTCTAATGTTTTTCCTGGTGCAGCAAAAGGTAGAATCTCCCGCATCGTTCTCGCTTCTGTACGAGGCAAATTTAAATATTCGCTGATAATTAAGGAGGTGAGTGTTTTACCTGATGAATATGTTCCCGTTAAACCAATCCGCATTTGTATAACCTTATAGCATTTATTATTAGATTGAATTTTTGAAGCCTATTAGCGTTCTAATAGACTTCATGATTGATTTGTTGTTATTAGGCAATTAGTTTTTCAAGATCATCAATCACTTCACCTTTTGTTTTTTCATAATCATTATTTAAAACGGTAGGTGAAATATGAATGGTTTCAATATCTGTAATACCAATAAATTTTAGCCAATCTTGTAAATAAGGTGTCGCAAAGTCAGAACCAAAGTTTTCTGGGATACCTTCGTAGTACACACCACTCGCGATTACAAGGTAAGCTTTTTTATCTGCTAATAAGCCAGAATATCCATGATTCATGTCAAAGCCAAATGACCAACCAGGTTGGGTGACGACATCAATCAGCTGTTTTAAAATATAGGGAATATTGTTATTCCATAATGGAACGTTGAAGACATAAATATCTGCTGAGGCAAAGCGATCATAGACAGCTTTAATTTCTGTCCATGCTGCTTTTTCTGTAGAGTTTGCATCTTGACCTGTAAATAATGCCATTTTTGCACCAACAGCATTTTTATCGAATGCAGGAAGAACTCCTGCAAATAGGTCAAATTCATCAATGACCAAATCAGGATGTTTGTCTTGAAGTTTGGCAATCACCTGTTTAGCAATCAATAAAGATTGGCTATTTTCTCCGCGAGTTGATGAATTGATGTGTAATAGTTTCATAGTATCCTCTGGATTTCACACATTAAAAAAGATTAAATTTTTATTTGTATTTACTTTTATCATTTATGAATAGTAAATTTTTACGCTACTTGAAGTGCTCTTCCACACAAAGCCGTTGTTTGATTCTTGTTCTGATGTAAATCCCAAAATTGATCAGCAACAGTTTTGGGCGCAATGGTATAAAGCTTACTTTCGACTCCAGGAGTACCTTCCACAAATCCATTCACAATAACTTGACCTACATAGATCTGTGAATTTTTCAAGGAAAGTGCCAGTAAATTTGTGGTTTTATATTGTGAGGTCGCTGCAATTGATAAGGCCGCATATTCTTTAGCAATCAGGTCAACTTCATTCAAATCAAGAGCAAAGACACCATTTGTTGACAAAACACTCCCTTTATTATTTTTCAAGTCATCCATACAGGCTTGAACAGTAGCGATATAACTTGAGACGCGTAAGTGAAAACTTTTCGTGAGATCAAAAGGATTTATCGTAAGTAAATCACCTTCAATATCATGGAATGCATTCCAGTGAATATTCTTAATTTCACCAAACTGATTTTTAATTTGATGAATAAGCTCAGGAATATTTTCCGTTTTGCTTAAATCACTACAAAAAAAATGGGCATCGATATTTGCTAATCTAAGTTCTAATACTTGTTCTTCTAATTTTTTTTTATCACGAGCAACCAACCCAACGATATAGCCTTCTTGACCAAATCGATAAGCCAGCGCTCTAGAAATACCTAGCCCATAGCCGAAAATTATAATATTGTTTTTCATTATAAAGTTCCAAAATTTCCAACGAATTAGTTGGATGTATGCTTTATAATATATTTTTTTATGGTTTGCAAGAGGAAAAATTATGCCTTGGGATACAGAAGGGACCAAACAGAAGATTTTGGATGCAGCTGTAAGCGAGTTTGCAAAGCATGGGCCAGATGGCACAACGATTGACAAAATTGCAAAAATTGCAGGGGTAAATAAAGAAAGAATTTATAATTATTTTGGTGCTAAAAGAGAGTTATTTGATGCTGTTTTGCGCAATGAATTGGTTAAAGTTGCGAAATTAGTGCCTATTCAATCCATATCAGAACAAGACTTATCTGAATATGCGGGGCGGGCTTATGATTATCATTGTGAACATCCTGAACTTAGTCGTTTATTACTTTGGGAGGGATTAATTTATGATGGAGAAGTCCCAAATGAAGACATTCGCAGAAAAAATTATGATTATAAAATTCAGGCAGTTTCTGAGGCACAGCAACAAGGAAAAGTAACCGATAGTATTGAACCAAGCTATTTAGCATTTTTGATTTTAGCAATTGCAAATAGTTGGTTTATGTTGCCTCAAGTTGCGAGAATGTTTACACCATTAGAGGACATGGGGAATCATGAAAAACGCAGAGAAATGATTATTAAAGCAACCAAACGATTGATTTCAAAGTAGGTATTTTTGATAAATTAAGCTAGTTGGAATCAGCGAAAAATAGTTGAGAATAACTTTTGGATTTTGCGCTAGCTAATATTCAACAACAGCCTGAAGAATCAGATTAATTAAGCCAACGTCATCTTTCTCTCTGCCAAGAAACTGAGCATAGAAAGAACGATCCAGTAACGAAATTAAATTCTGTGTTTGACTTAGAAATATCGGTATAAGTCATTCTATTTTCAGAATAACACCTTTGATTTATTTATTGAGTTCAGACTTAATTTCTTCTGATACTGATCTAGAATGGGTATTTATTGATGCGGCGCATGTACATGCTCATCAACATACTTGAGGAATCAAAGCCCAAGCTAGTTCAAAATACATCGTTAGAAATAACTCAAAAATTCATTGATCCGTTGATGCCAAAAGTAATCCTGAATAGTGAGTAGCCACCAAAATTCTAGGCGCACATATCCATATTTTGATCGGGCTTTGCATAATCGAATCGCGTTTTAGACATGGATAGATAGATTGCAATTTAAGAAATTCTGATCTTCACCTTGCATCTGGGTTTTGCTGCATAAATTTTAAGTATATGATTTTTAATATTTTTAATTTATTTTCTAATTTAAATTATTATTTGTTAAAATCAATAATTTAAATACTTATGCAACAAAGCCGTTAAAATATAGTCGTTCGGCTGACATATAATTTTGAACGACCTCATACAATTAAATAAAACTATATGTGAATCTCACAGAGGAACATTATGCCTAAATCATCTCGTGACTTATTTTCACTGGATGTATTCGACCTTAAGTCGTTTATTTCTCCTTATATGATGATTTTTCCTCCGACGATTTTTGCCTTACTGATCTGGTGGACCAATAAAAGTTTTGGTTTCATATTCACGCATACAGTGGCAGAACTCATTTCAATTATTATTGCGCTCACTGCTCTTATTGTGACCTTGGTTTCACGACATTTTACTAAAAATTATTTTGTAGTTTTTATTGCGATCGCCATTGGATGGTGTGGATTTATTGATTTATTCCATACGCTGCTTTACAAAGGTATGCATATCTTTCCAGTGAGCAGCGCCAATCAGGCAATACAGCTATGGATTGGTGCCCGACTGTTGCAGGCCTTTGCGATGCTTGCATCACCGTTCATGTTGACTCGGCTCATCAAACCAGTCCAACTCAATTTGTTTTTTGGTCTGTTGAGTATTGCGATTGTCACAGCGGTGATGCAAGGTTTTTTCCCAATAGCTTTTATTGAGGGACAGGGACTGACACCTTTTAAAATCTATAGCGAATATCTCATCATTGGGATCTTAGCGATTGCTCTAGTTTTAGTTTGGAAACGCCGAAAATACTTATCGGTGCAACTGACATTTGGCGTTTGCCTCTCCATGCTCACCATGATGGCCTCTGAATTTGCCTTTACCAAATATGTTTCCGTATATGCAGATGTGAACCTATTGGGCCATATTCTGAAAGTTTATTCTTACTGGTTTATGTATCTTGCGCTAGTAGAATCGACGATTAAAGAGCCTTTCAGCATGCTATCAAAGGCGGCTAGCACCTATGATACCATTCCAGATCCCACCTATATTGTAAATTCGAGTCAAACGATTCAGCAGGCAAATCTGGCAGCGGGTCGAGCACACGGTATATCTGCCGCACAACTCACAGGGTTGTCAGCGCATGAATTATTGCATGACCCGAATGTGCCAGTAACGGACTGTCCAATCTGCTCTCAGTTAGATCAAAATCCTAAAGAGTTTTTAGCTCAGCTAGCCCTGCCCAATAACAAAACCATAGAATGTCATGTGGCACCGTTCACAGAACGTCTAGGCAAAAAACCTGTCTGGGTCATGGTGGTACGCGACATTACAGAGCGTCAACTTTTACTGAAAAGCGTTCAGAAACGTGTAACAGAAGTACGTTGTCTGAACCAGATAAATCAGCTCTGTAACAATACCCATATCAGCATGACTGAATTGTTGAATAAAGCATTGGAAATCATTCCTTCTGGCTTTTCCTCTCCAGAACAGGTTCATCTGCAGATTAACAGTGAATGGGGTATTTTTGGCGCAGATACTCCTATGCAGACATCATGCATGCAGTCAGTATTTGCCAATGATACCAAGCGATTCGGAACCTTAACTGTCTGGTATAATCAGACACAGAGTACACCAGCCTTTCTGCCTGAAGAACAACGCTTAATTGACCATATTACTAGTCAAATCACCGACGTTCATACCCGACTAAAATCACAAGGCCGTGTAGCACGTTTGACTTATCTCTATCGCTTGCTCAGTGAAACCAATCGGGTGATTGCCCATAGTCAGAATCAACATGATATGTTTGCAGAATTACAGCAGGTTCTGCTGAAGCTTGGCAGTTTTGATAAATTTTTTATTGCACTTAAAACAAATGATCAGACCGACAGTCCATTAGTGGTTCAGTTTCACCATAATATTGCCGAGAACATGCTAGAGACCCTGCATAACGGGTTACAACAGGACGAAAACCTTCCGCTAAAACAATTAAAAAATACCAGTTCAGATGTAGATGTTTATACCTATAATCTGCTCAGTACTCCTCATAAAAATTTTACTCCAGAATATAAAATGTGGAGACAATATTTAAGCCAAGAGCAGGTGCGTCAGGCCGCATTGACCCCATTGTTGTTTAAAGGTCATTTCTTGGGAATAGTAGGACTGTATACTGCAGGTCAGGTTGAATTTGATGAGGAACAGATTCAATTATTGCAAAATCTCTCTAGAGATATCTCATCTGCACTGGAACGGTTTTCAGCGGAACAGCAGCGTAAAACTGCCGAAACTTATTCGCAGCAGATGGAGCACCGTTTCCAGCAGGTATTTTTACAGTCGCCTGTACCGATGCAGATTGTTTCTATGCAGGATGAACGTATTTTAGCGGTCAATCTGGCCTATGAAAAATGGCTGGGGTATAACCTGCAAGATTTTAAAAATCGGGAAGACTGGCTGAAAAAAGTAGCGTCTGATCAAGAACAAAGACAGTTAATACAACAGAACTGGGAAGAAGCCTTGCAGCTGTCCAAAAATGGCAAACAGGTGCAGTTTCCTGAAATTACCCTAGTGGCAAAAGATGGTAGTCAACGCATCGCACAGCGTACGCTGGCGATTGTCGGCAACGATGTGATTCTCGCTTGGGCCGATCTGACAGCAATCCGAAAAACCGAGCAGGCATTAAGAGACAGCGAACAGCGTTTCCGTGGCATGGTAGAACAAACCGTGGTCGGGATGTATGTACTACGAGACAATCGCTATCTCTACGTCAACCCAAGTTATGCTGAAATGCTGGGCAGGCCCTCTACAGAACTCACTGGCCATAATTTCCTTGAATTTACTGATGCTACAGCAGAAAATCTTGAGCTCATTCATCAGGCTAATGATCAATTTCAAGTCAAAGATCATCAGAATATTCCCTATACAGTTCCTGTGCGGCACAAAAATGGACAAATACGAGAATTTGCTTTGCATACACGTCGCATCATTTGGGATGATGGTTTACCTGCAGCAATTGTGATGGCTCAGGACATTACCGAACAAAAGCAGGCTGAAGAGCAAATCGCTAGGCAGGTTGAACAGCTAGAAGCGACGATGTATGGCACATTACGGGCAGTATCAACCATGGTGGAAATGCGTGACCCCTATACTGCAGGTCATGAATGCCGTGTTGGACTGATTGCCAGTGCGATTGCCAAAGAAATGGGATGGGATGAAAAGCGTTGCTTCCAAATGGAGGAAATTGGGCTCGTGCATGATATTGGTAAAATTTCCATCCCTTCTGAAATTCTAACCAAACCTTCACGTTTGAGTTATTTAGAAATGGAAATGATAAAAGGTCATGCGCAGGCTGGCTATGAAATTCTCAAGGATGTTCCTTTTAATATTCCAATCGCTGAAATTATTGGTCAACATCACGAACGAATGGATGGCTCTGGTTATCCTAAAGGCTTAAAAGGGGATGAAATTCATCTTGAAGCACGTATTTTGGCAGTGGCCGACGTGATTGAATCCATGTCTTCCCATCGTCCATATCGTGCTGCTTTGGGTGTAGATGCTGCCCTTGTAGAAATTCTGCATGGGCGTGGAACGGTTTATGATGCGGACGTTTGCGATGCAGCAGTACGTTTGATTAACGAAAAAGGATACGTCCTGCCAATTTGCACCGAGTAAATTTGTAGATGATTTTTATACAATTTTATAAGTACATCATAATGATGCGAATATACATGCTAAAAAACAAAAAACGAGCGTTGCTGACATTGCTCATTTTGGATGAACAACTGAGAAGCAGCTTTACGTACTGACAGTGGATCTCAGAGTGCAACAATTGATACAACATTGCTAAAAACTGACAAATCTCAAAAAAGATGGCGAGAATACAAAAACCTTAAACAGTTTCTAAAAGTAGAAAAATATGATGTTTAGCTAAAGTAAAAATGTCTGCTTTCAGAATATCACTTTTGTGATTTTCTTAGCGGACAGTTTGAGATGCTGGTCAATACTCGCATCTGGCTATACTGTGATGGATTGTTTTTTCGATGTTTTTAGTATGATCAGCATTTATTTGAATAAAAATCGGTAGGCCCGACGACCTTATTTCGACCTGTCCATTTGGCTTGGTAAAGTGCCTGATCGGCTTCGTGCAGTAACTCTTCCAGTGTTGATGTTTTATTCGGCATATTCCAGCTAATACCTATACTGATCTGAATAGAAATTTCCTGATCTTCTCCAACATAGAACTGCTTGTTTTCCAAATGAAAACGAATACGTTCAGCAACGCTAAAAGCTGATTCCCTACTGACATTATTAAGCATGATTGCGAATTCCTCCCCCCCCAGTCTGCCGAAGATATCCGACTTGCGTAAATGTTCCTTAATCGTATTGGCACAAATCTGTAAGGCAAAGTCGCCAGCCTGATGGCCGTAACGATCATTGATCGATTTAAAGTGATCAATATCGAGCATTAAAATGGCAAAGGATTGTTGTTTTTGTTGGGCGATGCTCATGGCATCTTTAACTGCATGATAAAACTGGCGACGGTTAAAACTTTGTGTCAGTTCATCATGGCTGGCATTGTGTTTTAATTCCCGAATCAGTTTACTACGTGCCGCATTGATGTTGGATACAGTGAGCGGTGCAAGTGCCATCATGATTGCACCCATGCGAATGGATAAAATGCTTGATAGATATCCCACACTATGCGAAATCAGATGCTGATGGCTGGTATGATAAATAATGACGGTACAAGCAATGGTATTAATCAGTGCCAGTGGGAAAGGTGCATAACTCAGCGCACACCAAATTAAGGCAGCAATCGGAAACAGTAAAGAACCAGGGCCTTGGTCATAATAGCTGATCAGTAAAGAACAGATTAAGGCAATCACTGGCAGCAAGGTACTCCATGGGAAATCTTGTGTTTTTAAACGCAGTAATGCTTGAATTAAAACCCTGCGGGGCGGGTAGCTGAGTAGAAGAGGCAAAATCAAAATGGCATTTTGCATTTCTGCCGAAAACCAGTCGCTGAATTCATAAATAAACGGGTTCTGCATAAAGGTAGCGTTAACTAAAGGCACAACGCTGACGGCAAATAGTGCCCCTAATGCACTGCCCACCGCACAGAAGACCAGTAGAAATAAATATAAATAGCCGTAATGGGTTTTATGGATTTGTTCAGTAAAGTAACGGTAAAGCCATAAGACGATGGCCACATAAATCAGGTTAGCCATGGTCAGCACTGCGGTTAAAATAAAGGCTGAACCCGTGGCCAAGTCTGCCAACATGTAGCCCGTAATCGCACCGAGCCATGCAAGTAGGTGACGCGTATGGGGAAAACGAATCAGCAACCCCAGTAACACCGAATTTGCGGGCCAAAAAGAAGCCAGAAAATCGACTGGACGGGTGGCAATACCTAACAGGCAAAAGGCAAGAATAACAATCGCAAAAATGGCAAAATGCAGCAAAGCAGTATGATGACTCAATGGGCGAATCGACTTGGGCACTGCAATATCCTTTAAAGCCTTTGGCTGGCCTGTACAATGTACAGGAATGGAGAAAATTCAAACCATCCAGCAATGCTGTGTGAAGTCCATTTTCTGCAAGCGATTGCAGATGATGATAAAATTTTCGCCTGCATTTTAAGAGGTTTTTCTGATCATTAAAAGTTCAAAATGTCGTAAAAAAAGCGAAAAATAAGAAAAAATGATTATTTATGAATGAATTTATTAAAGTGTTTAATGTTTAAGGTGAAAATAGGTGCCCAAGTAGTTGTGGATTTTGCACTCATGTTGAGTTGAAATGATGATTGCTCGATATGCCCTGAGGGCTTGGCTTTCCCCCGTAACCTATCCTAAAAATCATTCTTTTCATACATATGCGACATACGTTTTTGCTTTGTTTCTAAGTAGCCTTTATTAAAAATATTTAAACCTACAGTTAAAGGAACGCGCTCAACCACATTAATACCTAAACCTTCCAATGCATTGATTTTAAGTGGGTTATTTGTAATTAATCTTACCTCTTTAACTTGTAGATAATCTAGCATAACAGCGCACATGTCATAATGACGAGCATCTGCAGGTAAATTTAATAACAAGTTTGCATCAAGAGTATCGTGCCCTTGATCTTGAAGGGCATATGCACGAATTTTATTGGTTAGTCCTATGCCACGGCCTTCTTGACGTAAATATAGAATTACTCCTTGCCCTTCATCATTAATCATTTTCATTGCTGAATGTAATTGTGGACCGCAGTCACACTTTAATGAACCAAAAGCATCGCCAGTTAAACATTCAGAATGCATTCTGACCAAAACAGGTCTTGTCGGAGTAGTCTCTAGCCCTTTAGCAAGGGCGACATGTTCTTCACCAGTGCTTTGATCCTGAAATGCTATAATTTCAAAATTGCCAAAAGCAGTAGGTAATTTAGATTTAGAAATGAATTTTATAGCCACTGATTTATCCAATGATATTTTAAACGCCAGTAAAAAATACTATTTGCAAAAAGTAAAAGGTATTTAATATCAATTACATAATGCAATTAGATTAAAATCTAGTAAGTATTGCCATATTTCATCTGACTAAGAATAATTTAAGTGTTTCTTTGAAAGATGAAATTTCGATTTTGATAATAGTGGTTGAGGAGTGAATTTTATGTGAAACCATAGATAACTTTGACAACATTTCCAGAAATATCTAGATCAACCGAAGCGTATGATTTATCAAGTTAAAGAATGTATATTAAACATCCAAAGTATTCATCTTTGTTTTAGAAAAAAGGGAAAAGAATTTTTTATCAGCTCCCATTAGGCGCAAGTGCTCAACGATTACATCTGAAATCACATATTCAATTAAACCTCCCGATGAAATTTCACCGCGTTCGGCTTGTTCTTTGAGAAGCTGTGCTTGTTCTAATAAATGTACATGTTGCTCAACATGATGCTGCAAATCTTTATAGTCAAATTGCGCTAGAATAATTTCTTCATGTGCAAAATGATGAGCCACGTCATCTAATAACTGATCAAGTGCATCCATAGCTTCTGTTTGACACTTATCAGGCTGTGCAGATAATTGCAGAAGGTGGCTCGCTTTTTTGAGTATTTTTTGATGTTCTGCATCAATATCCGACTGACCGCACATGAACTCCTCATGCCACATTAATTCAACAATATTAGGGATAATTTCCTTCGCTGGATTCTTAAATAGTTCAATTTTATTACGACCGCCTTTTTTGGCATAGTACATTGCTTCATCACCAAATCGTAACAAATCTCGTGAGTTATCAGCATCTTCAGGGTACATGACTATACCAATACTCGATGAAATGTTTAATATGATGCCCGTCTTCATGACAAAAGGTTGCTCAAGTTCAAGACGAATTTTTTCTGCAATATTTAAAGCATGTTCTGCAATTTTTGCATCTGGAAGTAAAACAACAAATTCATCTCCACCTACTCGGGCCACGGTATCTGTTTTCCTGAGTACAGACAGCATACGCTGCGCAACTTGTTTTAATAGCCAGTCACCAGCCGCATGGCCATACTGATCATTTACTGGTTTAAACTTATCAAGGTCAATAAAGAGCATCGCCATTCTAGAATGTAATCTTTGACAGGAGCTAATGAGCTGCTGCAAACGATCTTCAAGCATTCGTCGATTAGGTAAATTCGTCAGACGATCATAGAAAGCCATATTCCTGATAATAGCTTCTGTAGCTTTACGTTCAGAAATATCTCTTGAACCGCCGATAATCTGAATCGGCTCGCCTTTATCATTCAATATCATATTGAATGCAGTTTCTACAGGAATAGCATGTCCATCCTTATGCAATACTTCGAGCTCTATTGAACCAATTCTGGCGTTTTTATCACCATCTGCGAGGCGTTTTAAATGTGCTTTTAAAGCCTCTTGCATAGCTGCAAGCATATTTGGAGTAAATGTTCGATATATTGAATGCTCCATGACTTCTTCAGCTTCCCACCCCCGTAAATACTTGACTGATGGGCTGACATAACTAAACCGCAGGCTAGGCAGCTCTAGTACCCAAATCACATCGGTACTGTTATGAGCAATTAATTGATACAAATGCTGTGTTTCTAACAGGGCTTCAGTTAATCGTGACCGCTCGATCACCAGCTGAGCTAACTGCGCATAATCTTCTAATAATGAAATCTGGGCTGCCGTTGGTACAGCTACATGTCGCAAATAAATTGCAAAAGTTCCTAAAACTTTTCCTGCAGAATTTTTAATGGGTTGAGACCAGCATGCTCGTAATCCGTTCATCAAGGCATCCTCACGAAAGGCTGCCCAATAGGGATGGGTTGAAATATCATCAACAATGACAGGCTCTCCGCGATATGCGGCTGTTCCACACGATCCTATTCCTTCACCAATAGGAACTCTGGAAATTTTCTCTACCCAATCTCTAGGCAAACTAGGAGCGGCACCATGAATAAGATATTTATTATTTTTATCGACAAGTAATACGGAACTGTAGGTTCCTAAATGACAATCTTCAATACTGGTCATCATTTCATCAAGAATAACTTTCATCGGTAGGTTTTCACCTAGCTTCTTCAAAATCAGATTATTGAGCCACAAATAATGATTTCTGTGAGATAGCTCAAGTTCAGTATGTTTACGCTCTGTTATATCTCGACTTACGGCCAACATGCTGAAAACTGATTCATTTTTATTATTTAATTTCACTGGCGTTGCATGGCATTCTAACCAACGCTTAGTTTTCTTCGCACCTAAAATTGAAAATTCGAGTACCCCAGATTGTCCTTTATAAACTTTTTGGCTTAATATTTTAAAATCTTCCTTAAAATTATCTTCAATAAAATTAAGAACTCCTACATTTCTAATTTGAGCAATATCCTCAACCTCAAAACAGCTTAGACCTGCAGGATTGATTTCTTCAAGATGATTATCATGATCAATGATCATGACACATTCTGGTTCCGCTTCAAGAATGGACTGTAAAAACAGGTTTTTTTGTTTCACTATCGCATTGGCTTGGTGAATATCAGTCACATCAATAAATACAATCATGATGACTTTTTCATTTTTATACTGATCAATAATAGCCATATCAACCAGCACATCTCGCTGAAAGCCATCTTTACATTGAATCGTTCTTTCTAATTTAGAAAGGGCCTTTTGACCATATAAAAACAAGGGCAGGTTGAGCTTCCAAAAGTCTCTCACTGCTCTTTTATACTGAATATCCATGTAAGCATTTTCAAACCAGGCTTCTAAACCTGGTATATCTTCAGCAGAATAACCAAAGACTTTAGTGAATGCTGGATTTAGATATACAATTTTTTCCTGACTATTAACCAGCATCTTGGGCACAGGTGAAGCATCAATAATCTTTTTTTCACGCGCTTCTAGTCGAGCCAAATCTGCCATATTGCTTTGGAGCTGCTGTTTTAGTTCATCATTAATTTTATTTAGCTCAAGCTGGTTATTCTGTTCAGATAACTTATCCAAACCATGAGTCATCAAGGTTGAAATTAATTTCACATAAAGTTCAGTGATTGACTGACTTCTTTGCAAAGAGATTATTGGCAACTTTTGAATAGATTCAATATAGTCCTCAGGATTAAAATCGAGTTCTAACGCTTGTGAGTGAAAGAATTCTAAATGAGGCGGTTTTGTAAAAAATTGGCCAGTAACGATATTAGCCACATGCTCACCATGTAAAAAAATTGGCGCGGCTGTTTTCACTAATCCATTTGCACAATGATAAACCGTATATTTTTCATTTTTAGTCATCTGCTGTACGAGCACGTCGTCATTTTCCACACAACAAGTACACGTTTTTATACTTTTACGATGAAATTTGACACAGATATCTTGCCAACCAGCCTGAACAACAACATTTCCTGCCATATCAACGACAGCATTCGCAACGCCAATCGCTTGATAAAAGCTATCCATTAAATCCTGAATTTTACCCTTTCCAACAAATTCAATCACTTCATTGAATGACACATGCATATTCTGGTTTCTCTTATGTCTGGTTAATCTTCATTCATGAAGTAAATCGACGTTGAATTAGTACGTGTTAACAAATTACCATCACCAACAATAACAAACATCAGGAATTTGGTCTAATTGATTAGCATAACATCCTATGTAAAACAGACAATTAGGTGACTAAATTTATTGTGATCGACCCTATCTAGATAGTTCGACTTTTTAGTCATGATTAAGCTACAATTAATAAGTTGCTAAAGGTCATTTTTTATATTGATACTTTAATTAGCTGTGACTCTTCATATAAGAAAAAATGATATATTTTTTTAAAATAAGTTTAGGGAAGTTATATGATAAGTAAAGTTCATGAGCATGATACTCAGTATATTTTTGATTTGATTGGTTTGCATACCGAACTAAAAACGATCTTGCATGCTATTACCAAGTGGCTTGAAAATCGCATTACCAATGCGATCGTTTCTATTATATTGTTTTCAGAAACAGAGCAGAACCTCCACATTATTAATGGCGGTACGTACTTCACGACACAAGATAAAGAAATTCTAGACCATTTTAAAATCAGTCCAGATGTTTCCATTTACGAAAATTTCAATTTTACTCACCTTACTTCGATTATTAATGAAAATTTTAAGTCAGATCCAAACTGGATTTCATCCCAGAATTTACTGAAAGAAAAAAATATGACTGCCTGCTGGTCAACCCCTGTTATTAATGCTCAGGGAGTTTTATATGGCACTTTTGAAACTTATTATTATCCATCTAAAAAACCAACTGATGAAAGCATACGATTACTCCATCGCGCAGCAGCATTAATTACTTTAGCGCTTGATTTGCAGAATGAACGTCAACGACGCTTGGCGATAAATGACAAGCATGATTCATTTTTCAAGCATCATCCTGATGGATGTTTTGAGTTGGATTTCAAAGGTAATTTCGTTAGTGTAAATCTTGCCTCATTGCAACTCTCTGGTTTCCCTGAAGAAAAAATTCGAGGAATACATTACAGTCACTGGATACATCCTGAATATCAATCAACTGCAAAGTCCGCTTTTGATCAGGCCCTCCAAGGAAAGACACAGCATTTTGAACTACAGACCTACCAAAATGCGTATGGCAAAACTTACTGGCTCAATCTGACCTGTTTACCCATTATGCAAGATAAACAGATCACGGGGATATTCTGTATTGCTCAGGATATTACAACTCGGCATATCACAGAGAATAATTTGCGCTTGCTAAAGCGAGGTGTATCAGCGAGTCCAAACGGTATGATTATGACCGATGCTGATGGTGATATGCCGATTGTCTATATAAATCCTGCATTTCTGAACATAACGGGCTATACAGAAGCAGAAGTTCTTGGCAAAAATTGCCGGTTTTTACAGGGTGCAGATTCAGATCCATCGACTATTCGTAAAATTAGGCATGCACTTAGAGAAAAACATGAAATAGAAGTGACATTAAAAAACTATCGTAAAGATGGGAGCAGTTTTTGGAATAAATTAACATTAGCTCCAGTTTTGGATGAATTAGGCAATTGCACTCATTTTGTTGGAATCCAACAAGATGTTACAAAACAGCGGATACAGGAAGAACATATTGCCCATTTGCATACGCATGACACTCTGACAAATCTACCCAATCGCCAATACTTTGAAACACAACTACAGAGATCGTTTGAGCATGTAAAAAGTACTCAACACCCTTTATTTATTCTCTACATTGACCTTGATGATTTTAGGCTTTTAAACGATAGCTTAGGTTACTTCATAGGTGATCAATTAATTAAAGCCGTGTCTATCCGAATGCAAAGCCTCATGCAAGAGAAAGATCTCTTGGCGCGTTTTGCGGGTGATGAGTTTATCGTTATGCTGACACAATTTAATGAAAAGCAGGATGTCATTCAATTTGTAGAAAACACTCTCTCCTTATTATCAAAGCCATTTTATATTGCAAAAGAGAAAATTTATATTACTGCCAGTATTGGCATTATAGATAATACAGCCAATACACAACATCCAAACGATCTATTGCATCATTCTGAATTGGCAATGAACGAAGCAAAAAGACGAGGGCGAAATACATGGCATTGGTATGAAACGGATAAGAAAAATTTAAATCAAATTAATTATCTTAGTTTACGCAATGACTTGATAGATGCTTTGAAAGAAAAGCAATTTAAAATCTATTATCAACCTCTCATTGATCCGTTAACAGGACAAGTTAAAGCCGTTGAAGCTTTAATCCGTTGGGAACATCCACAAAAGGGGCTCATGTCACCAGACACCTTCATCCCATTTGCAGAAAGAACGGGGCAAATTGTGGCAATTGGTCAATGGATACTTCAGCAGGCCTGTTTGGATATTGCGGACTGGAACATACGAAATAATACTGCCTTACATGTTGCAGTGAACATCTCTCCCTTACAATTTCGTCGTAGTGGTTTTCTGCAAGAACTGCAACAAGTCTTAGCAGTCAGCAACTTACCAGCAAACTTACTCAAAATTGAAGTCATTGAAAGTATGTTAATCGCAGAAGCTGATAGGTCTATAGAAATTTTGCAAACTATTCGTTCTTTGGGAATTCAAGTTGCAATCGATGATTTTGGTACTGGTTATTCTAGTTTAAGTTATTTAAGACGCCTGCCTACCAACCAAATAAAGCTAGATCGAAGTTTTATTAAACATATTCCTCATAACAGTCAGGATGCCGCTATTGTTCAAGCGATTATCACGCTTGCACATCAACTTGGACTAGAGGTTGTTGCGGAAGGAGTAGAAACAGCTGATCAAGCTATATTTTTGACTAAAAATGGTTGTGACATGCTACAAGGGTATTATTATGCTCATCCAAGTCCTCTTGAAAATTTAAAAACAAGCTATTCTCCATGTGTAATGCTGCTCTCTTAACCCGAATTCGATGAAATTCGGTCAAGATTTCAAACAGGGTTTTTAAAATAAACCATGAGCCTGTGCGAATTAGAAAAAGAAAAATTTCATGGATAACGACTTATTTGATGATTTGGTTGCTTCGATTAAAGAAGCAGGGGCGATCAGGCGCAAAGAGATCAAGGTAAGATGCAAGAAAGACCTTAAACTCATGGTGCTCTTTTTTCGTATAAGTTGTATTATGCTAATTTAAATAAAATTAAAGAGATAGGATGATGCAAGTAAGAAAACTTTTAAAACAAGACTATAAGAACTGGCTAAGCCTTTGGAAAGGATATCAGAACTTTTATAAGGTAAATTTAACATCAGAGCTTTCTCAACTAACTTTTAATCGTCTTCTGGATGAAGGCGAAGAGATGGGATGTTTTGTACTTGAGGCAGATAAAGAGTTAATTGGCCTAGTACATTATATTTTTCATCGTAGTACTTGGACAGAAGGTAATTACTGTTATCTTCAAGACCTATTTGTAAAAACAGATAATCGTGCCAAAGGCTGCGGGAAAATTTTGATAGAAGCAGTATATGCTGAAGCTCATAAGAAAAATTGTTCTCGAGTCTATTGGTTAACTCAAGAAACCAACTACCAAGCAAGAATGTTATATGATCAGGTAGCAGTCAATGCTGGTTTTATTCAATATCGAAAAAATATAGCTTAGTAAAATCCAGAAAATTCGGTTTTTAACATTTTCTGTTATTTCTTAATAGACATGTCCTGTACTGACATTTCCAATGTCAAGCACAGGATTCAACTCTGTCGGTTCAAGCAGGTAAATACATTTATGATAAATGATGGTCAGAGTCTTGATAAATTTACGTGGTTCTTGCCAAGTGAAAATTATCATCTAGCTCAAGATTAGATTCCGTTAATAGTCGATGTAAATTCTTTGATTAAACAATCTTAAAGTGCTCTATTAGCATGTTCTACACGACTTTGACCTGCATATCAATGTAACTCATTTTTATTGGTAATAAATATAAATGCTTTCAATAGTTTCTAAGAGGTTCATTTAGGATAAGTTGTATTCTATTCGTTTTAGGAAAATTTAATGAAAGCTATCGCTAAATTGGATTTTTGAACAATCTATTTATGCTTGCGATTTAAGCTTTAAGTTAAATACAATTCCTTGGCTGTTGTTATATGCATTCGCTTCTCCATGATGTAACGTCATGATAGATCTAACAATTGATAACCCCAAGCCACCAGTTTTTGCTTTGAAATTTCGACTACGATCAATCTGATAAAAACGTTCAAATATATGATTCAAATGTTGTTTATCAATAAAAATATTTTTCGTTAATATTTCGATATTGACATACGCTGCTGTAGATTTTGTTGAAATTACAATGTCTTGATTTTCAAGTCCATAATCAATAGCATTGATGATCAAATTAGATAGAGCTCGTTTTAATAAATCCGCATTACCATATATTTGAACTCCTTTTTCCAAGTGCAAAACAAATTTCATTTGTCTATCTTCAGCTAAAAATTCAAAGTAATGAACCAACTCTAAAATAAGGTTGGATAAATCAATATTTCCCTTCTCAATAATATAATCACTATGCTCAGAACGAGCGATAAATAACATATTGTCTATCATGTTACTGAGTCGTTCATATTCCTCAAGGTGTGAATATAAAAGCTGTTCTAGTTCTTGTTGTGAGCGAGGCTGTGTGAGCATAATTTGTGTTTGACCCATTAAATTATTTAACGGGGTTCTGAGTTCATGTGCAATATCTTCAGAAAATCGCGCCAATTGATCATAATTAACTTGAATTTTTTCTAACATAGAATTCATTGCTGAACTGAGTTTCTCAACCTCAATATTCGTATTTTTAGCTTCGATTCGCTGGTATGGCTGCGTACCATTAATGCTATGTGTCTGCTCAATCAAATGGTTTAAGGATTTGAGTAAATATAAACCTACCCAACGCCCAAGCAGGCTTGCTATGACAATCCCGAATAAACTATAGAGCGTCAATTTCCATAAATATTGATCTAAAGTGGATTGAGCTTCATCCAGTTGTGTACCAGCAATCAGTTGATAATCTTGATGGTTAAAAAGTACAGTTTTATAGGCCAAACGGGTTGTGGCAAATTCAGATTGATTATTCAGAAAGGTAATCGTTTTTGATTTGGCCATAGCGGGAATATGGACTTTCAGTGGATTAATCTCAATTAAGGTATGTTGCTTGTTTCTTAAGATCAAAAGATTATCTTCTTTTCCCAGCATATTTTCATACAGACGAGGGTGTTGAATTAAAATCTGAAAACTTTCTTGATCTTGTAAAAAAATTTCGATGCGCTCAACACGTGCTGTTAAATTCTGATCCCGTTGTTTCGCTAGCAAGTTCTGCATGTTGTGATAAGAAAGCAAGCCAATACCTAAAAATACAGTGCAGCAAATGATACTGAATGCGATACTTAAACGTGTTGTTAAACTCAGATGTCTTAGCTGGTTTTTCATTTATTTATGCTTAAACGATATCCCATACCACGAACAGTATGAATTAATTTGGGCTGAAAATGGTCATCAATTTTGGCACGTAAGCGACGAATAGCGACATCTACAACATTGGTGTCTGTATCAAAGTTAATATTCCACACTTCTGAGGCAATTTGAGAACGGGTTAATACTTCACCTTGATGTTGCATGAGTAAATGTAAAAGTGAAAACTCTTTAGAACTTAAATCAATTTTTTGTTGGTTTCGATAAACAGTACGTTCGAGCCGATATAAAATCAAATCTTCAACTTGATAATATTCAGACTCAGTTTTTACACTGCGTCTCAACAGGCTTTTGACCCGTGCCAATAACTCTATATAAGAGAAGGGCTTAATTAAATAATCATCTGCACCTAGTTCTAGGCCTTTAACCCGATCCAAGACATGATCTTTTGCAGTCAGCATAAGTACTGGAATTTTAGAAAATGTCCTTAAGGTCTTTAATACTTGCCAACCATCAATTTCAGGTAACATGACATCTAGAATCACTAGATCAAAGTTTTTCTTTTCGAGCAAACTGAGCGCTGCCAATCCATCATGAGTAATGCTGGATAAATAACCAGATTCATTTAAACCTTTTGCTAGAAATTGAGCAATTTTGGTTTCATCTTCAACAATAAGTATATGCATCTGAATAATAATATATGGGTTGTTCTGTTACTACATTACAAATTCGTAATCTAATTGTCATGCAGTAGCGACTTCATTTTATATAAGCTAAGCTCTCTCTTAATTTAGCTTCATAGAAATGATGAAAAAACTTCTATTTATTCCAGCAATTCTATTTAGTTCAATCACATATTCTGCTCCTAAAACCAGTTATGTCATGGATTTAAATATTGCGAATCAACTTGCGATAAATGTCATGCGAGCTTGTAGCGATATTGCAAAACCTGCATCTGTGGTCATTCTTGACCAAAGTGGCAACGTAATGGTGAGCCAACGCCATGAAACAGTAGGCATTCATAATTTAATCGCAGCGCAAAGAAAAGCTTTTACAGCTTATTCGAGCAAAATGACGACATTACAGTTTATGCGTAATGCACAGAATAATTTAGATTCACAGAATTTAACCAGGTTACCTGAACTATTACTTTTAGGTGGAGGCGTACCCGTAGTTTATAAAAACCAGCTATTAGGTGCGGTTGGTGTCGCGGGTGCAGGTGGGTCAATTCAAGATGATAAATGTGCACAACAGGGTATAGAAACTACACTTAAACAAATTTAAATCAATTTAATTCAGGATAAGTTCTATGAACAAGTTATTTTTATTCGCTGGCAGTTTATCTATTTCAAGTTGGGTAATGGCACAAAATCCTTTAAGTGTACATGTACTTAACTTGGAAAATGGATTACCTTC
This sequence comes from Acinetobacter sp. ANC 4636, assembly GCF_054454555.1. Taxonomy (NCBI): domain Bacteria; kingdom Pseudomonadati; phylum Pseudomonadota; class Gammaproteobacteria; order Moraxellales; family Moraxellaceae; genus Acinetobacter; species Acinetobacter sp. ANC 4636. Next base: position 48,857 of record NZ_JBTKVD010000014.1, read on the forward strand.
GTCCGATGTAACAGTTACTTTAGAAGAGCAAAAAAATGGAAAATGGATAAAGATTTCAGAAGCTAAAACCAATGAGCAAGGCCGTGTAACTGCATTATTTCCAGAAAATAAAACTTTAGATAATGCGATATATAAAGTAACGTTTAAAACAGGGGATTGGTTTAAGAAAAATAAGCAAAATACTTTCTTTCCAGAAGTTCCCGTAATTTTTCAGGCTGATGGTTCGGTAAAACACTATCATATTCCTTTACTCCTTAGTCCTTATGGATATTCAACTTATCGAGGGAACTAAGCTGAGTAAAATAGAAATCACTTAAGTTATTGGATTTTGGTTTAAGAAAGAAAAATATGAAGTTATTGTTAGGTGTATCGGATTTAACATAATGTTGATTATACGAAATTCATT
>NZ_JBTKVD010000015.1:0-40177 GCF_054454555.1 Acinetobacter sp. ANC 4636
CATAACTTCATAACTTCATAACTTCATAACTTCATAACTTCATAACTTCATAACTTCATAACTATGTCAGCTTACTATTTTTTAGCTGTTTGAATTATTAATCTTTACATCCGATTAAATCTAAATTAATTATCTGTTTTATGAAACTAACTTTAACTAAATATAACTATTCTTTAATTTTATATTAATTGTTACTTTAGAGTATACCCTAAAGCTACATATTTTTATCCAAGCAAACAATGTCTCTTTTAAATGTTTTTTGATCATACATAACATGTTATTTTTAAATCTATTATTTATAATAGACAAATTGGGTTGTTTTTAGTCCATTTGGAGCGAAATGCATGAAAGGTCAAAAAGTCGGCTATGTCCGAGTCAGCTCAGTCGAGCAAAATACTGGGCGCCAACTTGAAGGCATCGAAACTGACCGGCTGTTCATAGATAAGGCTTCAGGTAAAAATACCGACCGCCCCAAATTTCAAGAAATGTTGAACTATGTTCGGGAAGGGGACATGGTGGTGGTGCATTCCATGGATCGTTTTGCTCGAAGTCTTAAAGACCTGGTTGAAGAAGTAGACAAATTGGTCAAGCGAGGTATTGCAATTCAATTTATCAAAGAAAAAATTACCTTTACTGCGCAAGCCACGCCGATGGATAACTTGATGCTGCAATTGATGGGAGCTTTTGCTCAGTTTGAACGTGAAATTATTTTAGAACGGCAAAAAGAAGGCATTAAACTGGCAGCGGCTCAAGGTAAATATAAAGGTCGGGTACATAAACTCAAACCTGATCAGGCGGATGCTTTACGTCAGGCTTGGGCAGAAGGTAAATATAGTTCAAAGGCTGCTTTGGGGAAAGCTTTTGGAATTAGCCGGCAAGCGGTATATCGGTATTTAAAGATGGAATAAGCATATATTAAAAAATATAATGCTAGCTAAAATATTAAAAATACTAATTTAAATTTTTCACTAAGAATTTTATATTCTTATTTTTTAATTAATTAACTAATTCACAGTATATTAAAATAATTGGTTGTAATAAGTGAAATTAAGAATTTTAAATAGACTTAGATATTTATATATTTTTAAACGTTAACTTATAATATTTTTATATTACTAATATTGAAATTTATTAAGATGATCTTTTGAAATCCATATTTCACCTCTTATATAAACCTTTCCATCTTGTGATTTAAGTACTTTTCCATAATAGTTGGTAATATTTATTAAGAATCCATTCTCATTATAATTTGCCCATGCGCAACGTTGAACACTAGGGTTGTTCTTCTTATAAAAAGTGATTAAGATTCTTGGAAATATCATTTTATACCTATTTAATAAATTAAAGGGGATTTTACTCCCCTTTAAGAAGCATAATTTTAATTTAAGCAACTTAATTATTATTTTAATTTATATGAGCTTTACGCTACTATTTTTATTTATTGTCTTTTTTTGGCTTTTCAGCATCTTTTTGCTGGTCTTGGTTTGCTTGCTGCTGTTTTTGAGGCTGATGGCTTTTATCGCTATCAGGTTGCTTAGTGGTTTGATCGCTACCTGGTTGGTTTTGAGATTGTGACATAATAATTATCCTTTTCTAGTCATCATTATTAATGACGAAATCATCATGTTCCATTATTTTATTAAAAGATATACTATATATGTGTCAAATTATATTTAATGAATTAAATATAAATTAATGCAATTGATTTTTATATATTTTAAATAAATGTAATTGTTTTTTTCAAAAAATATTATATTTGATAGGGTAGATTCTATTTAAAATCAATCAATAAGTAATTTATATTATATTTAATATAATTGGTATTGTGAAAAATAAAGTGAATATAAATCAAAAGTAAAATAATAGAAAACTATCCTTTAAAAAATAAAATTTTGAAACCAGTTGGATTTTTATTACTCTAATCTATAATTTTATTTTCAATAAAGGTGATAATTTTTTATTTAAATTGAATTTTTTCGGTGTTTTGATCTTGCAAGGGTAAAAATTATCTCTTATTTCTGTGAGTAAATTTTGAGATAGAAACGTTTCTAATTCGGATTAGATAGGTATCATTTATACACACAGATTTAAGAGAATTGTTCAGAGTACGTAACTAATTTCTAATAAAAAGTATGTCATCTATACTTTTTATTATTTCGTATAGGCAAGAGCGTAAATATGCTATTGAGGAGCTTGTCTTTTAGCAGAATTCATCTCATGTCTGACTTGGCTAATTCGCTCATAAATAACCTTGCGCATTCGGTTTACGACACCAAGTGGTTTATGCTCAGGTAAAGCATGCCACGGTGTGAAAGAAAGATTTTCACAAGACTTATTTTGATCAGGTGTATCAAAAACCTGTTTGGGAATGCGAATAGTCGCCACCTGATAAAAAGGGGCTTGGTTTTCTTTCCATTCAGTCATGGAATCTTCAACTGACATTGTGTCTGATGTTCGAGGCTGCACTAGAAATTCCATACAAGCGCCATCCTTTAATAGGCTATTTTGAAGTGCTTCGCGCAGAAAATCATGGCTAGGATGCTTTGGAATAGGATCTTTAATCGGTGAGCAAGCTCGGGCTGAATATTTGACTGCCTGACGATTAGAACCTAATCCCAACTGATAGGGCACCATTGACCAATAGCGTGTTTGTAGAGGATTTGAAATTTTGGTTCTAAGGTTTAAGGCAATTAAAGTTCCTTTAGATCCTAGAACAAAAGGAATCTGAAGTTTTTTAAAAAAGCTATCGCTGTTTATATCCTGCATTAATGCCATATAGCGGTTCGGATCATTGGCAAAAAAGACTGGATAATTGATCATAATAAAGTCTTGCGTGAAGTCTTCATCTTCTAAAAGTTTTTTTCCAGGTACATTTAAAAGTTTTATTGCCATGCCTCGAGCATCTGCTTTAATGTCTGCTTGCGTGGCATCACGAGAACCATTAGAGAAGCGAATCCATGCAGGATAGGTTTTACCAGGAATAAAAACGCCTTGCGCTAAGTTTCTAGGAAGTGTTTCACTCACCTGAAACTCTGCTCGTACACAGCCATGTGCTTTGGGATGTGCATCACGTAGGGCTGTGCCTACGGAATATTGTTTGCGAATGGATTTTTCAATCACATCTGAGATTTCTTCAGCTATTACAGCTTCATTTGGATAAATATGCTCATTCAAATCTGGATCTATACTACTGGGGTAAGCGATTTTGTTAGGAGAGCTGGGCTTTGTGAGCGAGGGATTATCTACAGCCGTACAAGCACTGATTAGGATTGCTAAAGGTGCTACAGTGAACAGCAGGTTCAAGGGTATTGAGCGCATGAAATTGAGCATTGGTTTTCTCCATGCTTTGGCATCAGCATCATAGTTAGCTTTTTACGCTGATGAAATGAAATTCCTTAAGCTTATTTAACGCATAAAATCATTATAATATCTGTGATATTTTAGGTGCATTCATTGGGGATAATGGTAAAGGCATAAGATTAAAATAATTCAAGGAAGAATTATGAAGAGTTTTTTTAAACTATTTATTGCTCTTTCTCTTATTCAGCCAAGCTTATTATTTTCTGATACTTTTTGATATTTCACCAGTAATGACGTTTAAATGAGAGCTAATAAATTTGTATGCTCTATAATATTAATGCATATAACTCATAACTCTATTCATAATTCAAAATCTTATCTATTTTTTTAAAGTTTGTTAATCTACTGATTTCTCTAACCGAGGACGCGGAGTATTAGGTAAACCCATTGTTTGGGCACTGTTGCAAATAGCCATAGATGATAAGCTAAATACCCTTTAGCTAAAAGTTCAGTATATGAATCCTTTCCATGGTCGAAATTTTCAGAGTGAAATTATTCTTTGGGCTGTGCGCTGGTATTGTAAATATGACATTAGCTATCGTGAGCTTCAGGAAATGCTTGCTGAACGTGGTATAAATGCTCATCACACGACGATTTATCGTTGGGTTCAACATTATGATCCTGAAATAGAAAAATGCTTACGTTGGTATTGGCGTAATCCTAAAGAGCTGAGTTCATGGCATATTGATGAAACTTATGTAAAAGTGAATGGGCGATGGGCTTATCTGTATCGTGCAGTTGACCAACGTGGCTATACGATTGATTTTTATCTTTCTTCTCGACGCAATACCAAATCAGCCTATTGTTTTCTTGGAAAGATTTTAAATAATGTGAAGAAATGGCAAATGCCAAGGGTGATCAACACAGATAAAGCACCGACCTATGGTTGTGCTTTAGCACGATTAAAACGGGAAGGAAAATGCCCACCAGATCTTGAGCATCGGCAGATGGACTGCTCCCAGTATCCTAGACATGAGACAGCCTCATTTTGAAGCTGCTTCAAAGGCTTCTGGACTCATCCCATCGAGATGCGAATGACGCCTGATTCGATTGTAAAACATCTCGATATAATCAAACACATCCGCACGAGCCATTTCTCGTGTTTTATAGATCCGCTTTTTAATTCTTTCCTTCTTCAACCTGCTAAAAAAGGATTCTGCAACAGCATTGTCCCAACAGTTGCCCCTCCTGCTCATACTGGGAACCAAGTTATGCTTCTGACAGAATTTCTGCCAGTCTCCACTGCTGTATTGTGAGCCTTGGTCTGAGTGTATGATCACAGGCTCATTTGGCCTGCGTCGCCATACTGCCATAAGAAGTGCATCCAAAACGATATCCTTGGCAAGCGTAGGTTTCATTGACCAACCAATGACTTTTCTCGAATATAAATCAAGAACTACAGCTAGATATAACCAGCCTTGCCAAGTACGGATGTAGGTAATATCAGTCACCCAAGCAGTATCAGGTATGTTTACAACAAATTCTCGATTTAAGTGATTTGGTGGCACAATCTGAGGACGACCACGACCATAGCTTTTATGCTTTTTATATCCTCGAACAGCGGCAATGCCATTGTTCTTCATGATCTTCAGCACACGATTTGGTCCGCAGCTTTCTCCCAATTCTTTTAGATCCAGCGTGATGCGACGATACCCATAGATACCATAACTGGCATCATAGGAAGAACGAATAAGTTGTAATAACCGTTTGTCTTCAATAGTCCTGCCTGATTCAGGTTCATGCAACCAGGCGTAATAGCCAGCACGAGCAATCTTAAGAACCCGACACATCGTTTTAATCTTAAATTGATGGCTGTATTCAAGGATAAACTGATACTTTACTCGGGCAGGCTTGCAAAGCGGCGTGAAAGCAGCGCTTTCACTTTAGAATATCCCGTTCCTTTTCAGTTTGTTTGAGCTGACTTTTAAGACGTAGGATTTCTTTCTTTGCTTCGAGCAGTTCATGTTCATCAGAACTGTTGCGTAAAGGCTGTACGGCCTTTAGCCATTTATAAATGCTGTGCTGTGATACACCTAAGCGTTCTGCGACATCAGTGACAGAATATCCACGTTCAGTAATCAATTTAACAGCTTCATCTTTAAATTCTGGGGTATAGCGTTGTCCACTCATAATGTTCTCTCCTATGCAAAAAGAATAGACGATATTTGTCTAGGAGAGTGGTGGCAGTCCATCACCCTGAAAATGCCGACCATCGAAAGAACTCATATACTGAACCTTTAGCTAAAAATTTAGCCTATCATCAATGGCTATTCATCTAGTGAATAGAGTTTTTGTTCTCTAAGCACTTTTTAAAGGGAAGATCATCGACTCAAATCTCTAGTTAAACAGTGCCATCGAAGTTAGGTTTGAATAATTCAAAGCCCGCTGACTAAATCATAAAAAAGCAATGATACTTGCTGAGGATCAAGTACCATTGCAAAAACAAAATCTTATGCACAACCTTTAATATGTACAGTTGGTTTCACTGACATACCAACACGTAATTTTTTCAAATCAGGCTGATTGGCATCTAAATGAATCCGAATCGGCAGGCGCTGCACGATTTTGGTGAAGTTGCCTGTAGCATTGTGCGGTGCAATGGCTGACTGGCTGGCACCACTGGCCGCGCCTAAACTTTCCACCGTTCCTTTTAAATGTACATTTGGCAAGGCATCTACACGCACATCGACAGCTTGTCCTTGGCAAATATGCGTCAATTGGGTTTCACGGAAATTGGCTTCAATATAAATCGTATTTAACGGCACAATGCTGAGCAGTGGTGCCCCTGTCTGTGCATAACCGCCAATGCGAACCACTTTCTGATTAATAAATCCTTCAATCGGTGCATTGACTTGCGTATAAGATAGTTTCAGGTTCAGCGCATCAATATTGGCTTGTGCTGCGGCATAATCTGCTTTGGCTTTGGCTAAATCTGCCTGTAAAACAGGAGTTTGTTGCTGTGTAGTATTCAGTGCAGCATTGTTCTTTTCGTACTGACCTTGCTGGCTTTGTACTTGAGCCTGTGCTTGTTGCTGTGCTTGTAGCGTACCTGAACCATCTGTGGCAAGGTTTGAGTAACGCTGCAAGTCTTGTTGTGCCAGTTTTAAATGAGACTGATCAATTTTAACATTCGCTTTGGCTTGCTGAATTAGGCTCTGTTGTTGATTAATTAAAGCTTTGAGCTTTTGAATGTCCGCCGCTTTGCTTTGCAGATTGGCTTGAGCATTTTTTAACTCGGCTTCAATGTCACGACTATCAATATGAAACAGCGCATCGCCAACATGTACAAACTGGTTGTCGTCTACACTAACCTTTTGAATCACACCTGAAACCTGTGGGGCAACTTCAGTGGCATCAGCTTTGATGTAAGCATCATCCGTACTTTGTTCAGTTTTGTTGGCTTCAGAACGGTTGAGTAAAAAGTAGCAAATGACCAGCACCGCCACAACAACTGTACCGATCAGTACTTTAAAGCGTAAATCTTTATTCATGGGGAAATCCTAAAATCTATAAAACCATTAATCTGCTTTTGGCGCGGGTGGGGCTGGAACTTTGGGTGCAGGAATGTATTGCATACACAGCACAACGGGAATAAGAATCAGCGCAAGGCAGGCAAAGACCCGATAAATGTCTGCGGTTGCCAGTACGATGGCTTGCTCTGAAATTTGACTGGCTAATTGGCTCATTGCGTGGGTCGGAGTGTCTTGCAATGCCGCCTGATCAATCAGATATTCACTATGTAACTTGGTGCGGTAGGAGATGAACTGACCAATAACTCCACTGCCAAATACTGTACCCAGTGCTCTTAATGTATTGACAATACCTGACACAAAAGGACCTTCCATTGGTTGAACAACACTGGTGGAAAGGAACAACATTGACACCACAGCAAGTGGTTGCCCGATGGCATGTAAAATCTCAATCGGGATGAATTCCTGAATCATCCAGTCAGAGGTAATGTAGCTGCTCATCCAGCAGGCGATTGCTATACACAGTAAGCCAAGAGTAAACAAGAAACGTGCATCAACCCAATTTTGATAGAGTAAAATCGCCACCACTGAACCGAGTACCAGTTGTGGTAAACCGACTATTACTCCAAATACTGCCAGTTGCTCAAGGCGGAAGTTATGCAAATGCGTTAAGGTATTGGTGGGGAGCACAACTGCGCTCGACATTAAAATCAGCAGTAAAAAGAATACTGAAAAGCCTAAGCCCAAATTACGACGTTCGAGCAACTGCAACTTAATAAACGGAGTAGGGTGTCGCCATTCACTGATTATGAACAACAGGGTAAAGATGCTGCCTGCCAACAAACTGGCTTGAATGATATTGGAGTTAAACCAGTCCAAACGCACACCTTGATCAAGTGCAATGACCAGTAATGCTAAACCGGGAATGCCTAGTGCCATACCAAGCCAATTGCCTGTTTTTAAACGAGGCATGAGCACAGGCATTTTAGGTATGCCCCAATTGGCAAGTAATAAAGCGCTAATCCCAATCGGAATCACATGCCAATATGCCCAGCGCCAGTCTTGCATATGATCCACCGACCATGTGGCAATTGCTAAGGCAATATTAGGGGAAAATGTTGCCGTCAGCGCATAGAGTGCCAAACCATGCAAGCGAATATTGGGTGGTAAAAAGCGTAAAGCGGCCATCATCAATACAGGAATCAGTGAGCCTGAGCAAAAGCCTTGCAAGCCACGCACAATCAACAGCAAATCTAGACTGTGAATAAACGGAATAATTGCAGAAAAACCTAAAGCGAGGCTCAGCATAATGCCGTGAAAGCGTCGCATCGAAAAGGTAATGGCAAACCATGAAGCAAAGGGCATGGCTGCTAGCTCACCTGCGGAATACACTGTGTTGAGCCATGAAGCATCATCACTGCTAAAACCTAAGGCACCTTGTACATCGGGTAAAACCAGTCCCGCAACACGGTTATTTAGACCTGCAACCATCGCCGCCAGTAAAATTCCCAACAAACCCAAGGCTAAACGGACAGTAAATGGATTATGTGGTGGCGGTGGTTTTGCCTGTGAGGTTGCTGTTGGTACTTGTACTGGATCAGACATTTAAGGCTTCTCCTGTAACATATGAGCTGACCATTGCTGCGCACCTTCACCGCCGAGCGCACGATACAACGCTACAATGGCTAGAGCAGATGCAGTACGATTTTGTACTATTACCAGTTGTGTATTTAAGCGCTGTTTTTGCGGCAAAATCACTTGTGCACGGTCATAACTGCCTTGCTGGAAGTTACGTAATGCTACATGTTCAGTCGTCTGATTTTCCTTGAGTTGTTGCTGTAAAAGCTGTGTCTCTGTTTGTACATGCTGATAATCAATCAAAGCATTATCGACTTCATGCCATGCTTTTAACACCGTTTGCTGATACTGCACGGCTGCAATTTTTTCACGTGATTCATTTAAAGCCAGTGTGCTTTTTAAGCGCCCACCATCAAAAATCGGTAAGTGTAGGGTTGGGCCAATTCCATATTGACGTGACCCCCAACTGTCAAACTCCGACAAAGAAAAAGCTTGTTCCCCCAATTGTGCGCTCAAGCCCACACGTGGGTAAAAGTCAGCTTTGGCAGCATGTACATGTTCTAAAGCAGCGCGCAGTTCAGCATCGGCCTGTAAAATATCAGGGCGGTTTTTGACAAAATCGGAAGATAACCCAATCGGAATCTGGCGTGGGTTGATGGGTAAAATCTGCTGTCCCAAAAACTCATCAAGCTGTTTAGGGGCTTGCCCAAGTAACAGTGCAACGCTGTTTTTAAGTAAAGCCACTTGCTGTTGTTGCAGTTCAACCTGTTGTCGAGTTTGAGTGGCGAGCGTTTCTATTTGTGCGACATCAGCATTGGTGGCAACACCATTTTTTTGTTTGTTCTGATAGACATGCACCAACTGCTGATCAAGTTGCTGCATGTTTTGCAATGTTGCAAGTTGAGTCTGTGCGCCACGTAGCAGTAAATAATTTTTGGCTAATTCGGCAGCTAAAGACACTTTGATTTGCTGCTGATTATAGATTTTGGCTTGAACATTGGCTTCAGCCGCTTGGTTTAAATGCTTTAAATAGCCCCACAAGTCCAGCTCCCAAGAGGCTTGCAGGCCCATTGTCCATAGGTTATAGCCGTGATGCTTGGCTCCAAGTTTCGCTAAAGGGATATTTTCACTGATTGCACTACGGCTGTAGTTGGCATCAAAGTTCAGTTGTGGTTGCTGAGCTGCTTCAGCTTGCCCTAGAGCTGCTTGACTTTCTTGAATGCGCAGCAACGCAATTTGCACATCTAAATTGTTATTGGCAAGTTGCTGTTCTAGTGCACTTAAGGTTGGGTCATTAAACAGTTGCCACCAATGCTGTGGCAATGCTGCTTCAGTGAGTTCGGGATGTTGCTGGAGCATCAGCTGGCGTTGTTGGCTAAATGCTGAGCTGGATTTCACCTGAATTTTAGGTTTTTCAAAAATAGATTCATGCACACATCCTGAAAGTGTCAAAAGCGTGATTAAAGCTCCGCTGACCAAAGATGCTGTACGCGTCAAGCTGTTGCTGAGTCGTCTGTCTTGCTGCATCACAATGATTGCCAATTAAACTGTACCGATCGGTACTCTAACAACAAAAAAAATACAAGTCAATTTTGTTTTCTGCTATATTTGCTGGAAATTTATTTGAAAGCACTGGAATACAGCCAAGTTTTCTAAGTGGAGTGAAATTGCTAAACGATGTCAAATTACAATGAGAAATCTCTACAGGTTTTACAGGCAGCCAGCCGTATTTTTTTAACTCATGGTTTTAGTGCAGCAACTACCGACATGATTCAAAAAGAAGCCAAAGTCTCGAAGGCGACTTTATATTTGTGCTTCCCTAATAAAGAAAGTATGTTTGCTGCCGTGATTGAAAGTCGCTGTCAGGAAATGAAGCGCATTGTCAGTGCGATAGATACGCGTTCCAGTGATATTCGTCAGGCCCTGATTGATTTAGGAGAAGCATACTTACGCTTTATTTTACTCCCTGAAGGGTTGTCGTTATTTCGTGTGACAGTCGCAGAAGCACCGCGTTTTCCACAATTGGCACGCCAGTTTTATTTGTCTGGCCCACGAACCATTGTACAGATTATTGCCAAGCGTTTAGAGCAAGCAGTTGAAGATCAGCAAATCAACGTACAGCAGTTTGGTTATGAAACCTCAGCATCGTTATTTATAAATATGCTACGTGGTGAGGGGCAAATGGAATATTTAACACATGCGTCTGCACAGCCTTCAGATGTTCAAATTGATGGATGGGTGAATGCGGCTGTCACCACTTTTTTACTGGCATTTGGGACAAAAACTTAAGTCTTAAGCAATAATTTTAATCAGTAAAACGACAGGCGAGAATTATTAATTATTTTTCGTACATCTGCTACTCATGACGTCTAGCTATTCAAGGTGATCGCCTAAGCCATCACCTTGAATTGGTGAAAAGTAATTACACAAAATTATTTATATGCTTCAAAAAGATCGTGATTTCAGCCCAAACACGGTTTTTAAATTACAGTTTATATGAGCTTATCAATATAAACATTCGGCTGGGTTGGCTCTAAGAGCATTTTTTAATTTAATCATCGCTACGAATTACTGGTCGATGAGAACAACAGGTTTAATCGTTACGCCAATTTTTGAGTCTTCAAATGCTTGGTTGATATCTTTAAAATCATAAAACTTTATTAACTTATCAAAGGGAAATTTCCCTTCTTTATAATATTGAATGATTTTAGGAATATGCATTTGAGGCGTAGAATCTCCTTGTATTGTGCCCACAATTGTTTTACCTTCCATCAGAATATCATTGGTAAAGTTTAAGGTCACATCTCCGCCCATACCAACAATCGAGATTTTTCCTGCGACTCTTAAAGCTGCTATAGCATTTTTGATGACAATAGGAACACCTGTTGTTTCAATAGCATAATGAACTCCACCATCGGTAATTTTCTTAATTTCATCAACGACATTTAAGTTTTTACTATTTAAAGCATGCGTAGCACCAAGCTCTTTTGCTAACTCAAGGCGATTATCATGTATATCAACAACAATAATGTTTTTGAGACCTAAAAGGTTTGCAGCCATAACTGCACTCAGCCCTACAGCGCCAGAGCCATAGATTGCTATGGATGTCCCTGGTTCAGGATGCAGACTATTCATCACTGTGCCACTACCAGTTTGAATTCCACAACCCAAAGGACCTAATAGTCTTAAGTCAACATCTTTGTCAACTTTTACGACATTATGTTTATTGGTAACAGCGTATGTTGCAAAAGAGGACTGTCCAAAGAAAGTTGAATAGTCTTGCCCTTCTTTATGTAAGCGATAAGTATGATCTTGTAGTTTGCCACCGAAATTGAGTTCAACGGTACGGACACATAAATTATGATGGCCTGTCAGACATTGAGAACAAGAGTTGCAGTATGAGTAAGATAAAATGACATGGTCACCAACAGCTACAGTATCAACACTAGAGCCCACTTTTTCAACAATACCGGCACCTTCATGTCCTAATACTGCTGGGAATGGGGCGCCATTACCTTTAATTGATTCCGCATCAGTATGACAAATACCAGATGCAACGATTTTAATCAGAACCTCATTCTCTTTAGGTTCATCAATATCAATATCTTCAATAACTAATGGTTGGTTTTTTTCTTTTGCAAGCGCAGCTAAGATTTTCATATATTTGTCCTTAAATTTAGCTGTTATTAGATAACATATTAATTCATTTCATTAAATTTCTTTTACAAGGCCTTTCTATTTCTCCCTGCAGGAAAAATAGAAAGGCATAAGTCGTGATGAAAGAGTGTTATTTAACTTTTATTTAACAAAACGAATTGAATGAGGCTCAAGATAAGATTTTAATGTTTCATTAACATCTAATTCACGGCCAATGCCACTTTGTTTGACACCACCAAATGGCATACCAAGTTGTAATGAGTCAAAGCTATGTGTGTTAATGAATGTACTACCAGCTTCAATTTTTTGTGCAATTTCGTAGGCACGATCGATATCGTCAGACCAAACGGATGAGCATAGACCTTGCTCATTATCATTCGCATATTCAATGGCTTGCTCTACAGTTTCATAGCCAATTAATGGAATAATCGGGCCAAATTGTTCAAGCTGAACGATTTCTAATGAATTGTCTAAAGTCTTAACCGCATGTGGCAAAACGTAGTATCCATTGTCCCATTGTTCTGGATTGAGTTTTTGTCCTAACTCTCGTACTTCACATTGATCAGATGCTTTTGCATTTTCAATAAATTTTTGCACGATGGATAACTGTTTTTTATTATTGAGCGGACCAAAGTTTGCGTCCGCATCTAAACCATGCCCAACTTTGTATTGATCAATCGCTTCACATAATAGTTCAAAATAATGATCAAGCTTGTCTTTTGGCACATATACACGTTTCACAGCAAAACAAATTTGCCCACTGCGTGTAAAAATACCTTTCAATAATTTTGGAAGAATAGATTTAAAGTCGATATCGTCTAAAATAATCGCTGCGTCATTTCCGCCTAATTCGAGAGTGACATCTTTAATGGATTGGGCAGCACTTGCCATGACCGCTGCACCTGTTGCTGTTCCACCTGTAAAAGCGACTTTGCGAACTAAAGGATGGCTTGTCATCAGATTACCTACATCCGCATCACCGTGGACAACATTAATGACGCCTTTAGGAAAAATTTCTGCAATTTTCGCCAGCAATTGAGTCAATGCTAATGCGGCAAAAGGAGATGGCTTTAATACCACGGTATTACCAGCCAATAAAAGTGGCCCAAGTTTCATCATGGTTAATACAATTGGCATATTCCAAGGAACAATTGCAGAGATAACGCCTTTAGGTCGCTTATGGATGCGAATCCAACCAGTATCTTCTGCGATTTCTTTAGGTGTCAAAAGGTCATCTGGAGCTTGAGCATACATACTCATCACACCTGAACCTAAATAAAAATCCGTTTCTGCTTCCCAAAGCATCCCGCCATGCTCAGAGACTAATAATTCTTTTAAAATATCTTTCTGTTGAAAAATTAAGTCAGCAGCCTGTTTCAAGTAGTTTTGACGTTCAGCAACAGTTGTATTACGCCAAGCCAGAAAAGCTTGATGTGCGGATTCAATCGCATTTTTAACATCATCTAGACTGGTGTTGCTGATAGTACCAATTTGTTGGCTCGTATTACCGGGATCATATACAGGTTGAGTCTGGTCGGAAGCAGGTAAGAATTCACCATTGATAAAGCCAGTAATTTGAACTAGTGACATATGTGTCTCTCCTTGAAAGCACTCAGATCCATTCTGTAGTGTTTGATAAATTTTTTGCATCCAAATTCAAAATTGTGCATCCTATATTTTGAATTTAGATAATAATAAGCTTATTAAAGACGATAAAGTCGGCTAAAATGAGAGCTTATATTCCATAAGGTGAAAGAATGAGTGCTTGCGATAAAATTAATGATCTTGAGTTTTTTTTGAAAATTGTAGAAGCTGGCTCATTAACACGTGCAGCAATACTATTGGAAAGTTCGTTACCCTCTATGAGTCGTCGTTTGTCACAATTGGAGCAACGACTTGGTGTAAAACTGATCGACCGTAATGCTCGACGTTTTAAACTGACTGAGAAAGGGCAGTACTTTTTGGAACAAACTCAGCAAATTGTATTGCTGATTGAGAATATGGAAAACACCTTACAGTCTGATCAAGAAATACTCAATGGAACATTAAGAATAGGTTCTTTAATCCAGTTTGGAAAAGGTCATTTAGCTGGCTGGATTACTGAGTTTTCAATACAGCATCCAAATTTAAAGATTGAACTCATCTTATCTGACTCTAAAACAGACTTATTAGAACAGGAATTGGACTTCTCTTTTCAAATCGAGGCCCCTGTTGGTATCGAATATGGGGTGATGCAAGTCTTTCAAGGTAAAAAAATCTACTGTGCTTCCCCTGAATATCTGCAAAAATATGGAACACCTTCACATCCAAAAGACCTTATTGAACACAACTGTATCTGCCTAATCAGAAACAGACACACTTTTAATGAATGGGCATTTATGGATTCTGATCATGAAATCAGCATAAAAGTCTCCCCAAAATTAGCCAGTGACAGCAGTGATATTGTGCGGCAATGGGTACTGGATGGATTAGGAATAGCTTATAAATTAAATTGGGATATTCAGAATGATTTGGTTTCAGGAAAAATCGTGGAATGTCTTGAGGAGTTTAATCCTTTTAAGAAAAGCCTCTATCTGGTTTATTTGAGAGATCAAGCTAAGTACGCTAAATATTTAGCATTTTTAAATTTTATTCATGAAAAGTCACTACAACTAAAACATTAAATTTTATCTGAATATTGATATAGGGTATCGTGCAAATTTATCTTATAAAGACTGAAAAATATTTTGTAGAGTTTTGATGAACCACATACGCGCTTCCAAGTCATCGCGATGATTATACCAATTGACGCTGACATTAAAAGGTTTAACCGCAAATGGTAATTCAAAAATCGTGACATCACTATTACGTTCATATACTCGCGCGGCACGTAAAGGCAAGGTCACGAGTAACTCTGAACTTGCAACGACATCTTGTAATACACTGAAATGCGGCACTTCCAACATGATGTTTCGTTTCAGCCCCATCTCTTTTAGCTTTTGATCAATTTCAATATGCCCAGTCGAAGATTTAATCGCAGCATGTTTTTCTTGTAAATACTGTTCTAAACTGAGTTGATGCTGTATACGTGGATGATGCTTATGTGCAATACACATATAGCGTTCTTCAAATAGATTACGTGATTCAATTTTTGGCATTACAGTATAGCTACTGTTAAATACTGCAGCGTCTAAGAAACCATCCACTAACCAAGCTTCGACTTGATCTGAGTCAATTTCTTCAATTTCAATTTTAATAAAAGGTGCGTTTTTAGATAAATATTGAATGAGTGAAGGCAATAAACAAATCTCACCTAAATCTGACAAGCCAAGCCGAAAAGTCCGAGTTGAGGTTTTGGGATTAAACTGCTGGGTTGCTGCAATCGCATTTTCAATGTCAGCAATCGACTGGCTAAAATTTGGATATAAAGTTTGCGCTAATTTGGTGGGTTTAACACCAAATTTATCACGTTCAAAGAGTGGATCATTCAGAAATTTACGTAAACGATTTAGATTATAGGTTACAGAAGGCTGGCTTAAATTCAGCTTTTCTGCGGCATGACTAATATTTTTTGCTTCATAAATGACAATGAAGACTTTAATAAGGCTAAGGTCAATCAATTTCTCTATCCAATATCAATGAAGGAGGGTAAAACCTCCTTCAATAAGACCTAAAAGCTTATATATCTACAGTATTTAATTTCATCTGTTTTAAACGATAGTGAATCATAGAAATACTGATCACAGCTATCATACATGGGATAGCCAACGCGATAAAATTATAAGTTAGTGGTAATTTTAGACTGAGTAACCAACCACATAAAATTGGTCCTAAAATTGCTCCTAAACGCCCAACACCCAAAGCCATTCCGAGTCCTGTTGCTCGAATATTGGATGAATAAAACTGTGACATATAAGCGAGTAATAAAATTTGACCACCAATAGATGCAGCACCTGCAATGGCAATACAGATATACAAAATAAATGTCGGTAAGTTGTAGCTTAATAAGAAAAATGCGATTGCACCGCTGCAGAAGAGTGTGCAAAGGACATTAACTAAATTAAATTTATCCGCTAAGTATCCACCAAAGATTGCACCCAGCATGCCACCAATATTCAAAGCCAAAAGGAAAATTAAACTGGTCGATAAATCATAGCCTGCTTCCACCATAAGCTTAGGTAACCAGTTCCCTAAGGCATAAACTAAAACGAGAGCCATGAATACACTAACCCAGAATAATAGAGTAATAGTCCCCCGATTTTCTAGGAATAAATCTTTAACAGGCGTTTTGGATGAAGATTGATTTTCATGGTGCAAAATAATTTGTGTTTGATTGCTATAGGTAATATGGTTATCAATCTGTTTCAGAATATGGAAAGCCTGTTCATTTTTTTTACACCGTACTAGATAGTCAATCGATTCAGGAAGTAGGTACCAAATCAATGGTAAGAGTAACAGTGGCACCCCTGCCAGAATAAACATGATTTGCCAGCCAAATTGTGGAACCAACCACATCCCTAATAGTGCAGAGCACATACCACCTACTGCATAGCCACTAAACATCAGAGAAACTAAGGTAGAACGTAGCTTTTTAGGTGCGTATTCAGTCATGAGCGCAATGACATTAGGCATTACTCCACCAAGACCAAGGCCTGCTATAAAACGCAAAATAGCAAAGGTCTGAGGATTAGCTGCATATCCGCACAGTAAGGTAAAACCACTAAAAAGAAGAATACAGAGCGCAATGATTTTCTTACGGCTAAAACCATAACTTTCTAATTTATCACTGAGACTTCCGAAAATAATGGCGCCGAACATCATGCCAAATAAAGCAACACTGCCAAGAAACCCCGCAGTAATGGAATTAATATGCCATTCTTGCATTAGTTTAGGGAGTGCTACTCCATAAATGACTAAGTCATAACCATCAAAAATAATAATAAGGGCGCTGAGTAATATCACGCGCCAGTGAATTGCTTTCAGATGCGCATAATCAATAATTTCATTCGCATTAATATTTTGCATTACAGACCTCCCTGGTCATATATATTGCAATATTTTATTTTACGAGCCTAAGACGATAGCTTACTGTTAATGTACCGTCTGCTTTGACCATAGGCTTCTGTGCTTGGTTAAGCTTTCAAGCATCATGAGGTTCATTTGTAAATGATAACAGGCTCAGCTTTATGCTCTGGAATCACCACAGGAATGATTTCATTTTTAAAGACACCTTTTAATACTTATAATTTATGAAGGATGGATAAGATTAACCTGTCCATCCTAGAATAAATTATGCACTTGCGCGGCGACGTTCGACATCAGTAGAAGGAGTACCTTCTTGTTCTTTCACTAGCTCAATATTGAACTGAATGTGCTTGAATGGTTTGTTCACACCATGTCGTGCGATTTCAGCTTCATCAGTCACGTCAACCGCAGTTGCCACTAAACCGTCACGTGTTGCGAAAGCAAAGTCATCCCATAAATACTTGTCACCTTCAATGTTAAACTGAGTAGTGAGCTTGCGATAACCCGGTGCAGAAACGAAGTAATGTACATGAGAAGGGCGATTACCGTGACGGCCTAACTTGTTCAGTAAAGCCTGTGTAGTACCTTCTGGAGGGCAGCCGTAACCTACTGGCATAGTCGTTTGAGCAATATAATGGCCCGCTTGATCGGTGAAAATAGTACGACGAAGGTTAAAATCAGATTGTGATTTGTCAAAGAATGAATAGTTACCCAAGCTATTCGCATGCCAGATTTCTACTTTAGCACCTTCAATAACATTTCCTTTAGTATCAGTCACAATACCTTCAATAAAGAGCATATCTACTTTGTCGGATTCTGAACCATCATCCATACGCGCAAAACCAACAGATTCTGGTGCGCCAGCGACATATAATGGTCCTTCGATGGTACGTGGTGTTCCGCTAATAATGCCTGCTTTGGCATCTGCTTCATCAGCACGTAAGTCTAAGAAGTGCTCAAGGCCAAGACCTGCAGCCAATAATCCCAATTCATTTGCTTGTCCGGCATCGGTAATATACTCAAGACCCTTCCATACTTCACTTTGAGTCAAATCAAGATCATCAATGACCTTGAATAGATCAGATACCAAACGTACCACAATTTGTTGAACGCGCTCATCCACTGTATTTGTTGCAGTGTCTACGTTCATTTTCTTAACTAAAGTGTCGATTTCCTGACGGTTCATATTATTGCTCCTTAAATATGCTTTTT
The DNA here is from genome assembly GCF_054454555.1 of Acinetobacter sp. ANC 4636. Classification (NCBI taxonomy): domain Bacteria; kingdom Pseudomonadati; phylum Pseudomonadota; class Gammaproteobacteria; order Moraxellales; family Moraxellaceae; genus Acinetobacter; species Acinetobacter sp. ANC 4636. Next base: position 18,282 of record NZ_JBTKVD010000015.1, read on the forward strand.
TATTGGTAGCTAGCATTTTTCACATCATGATTGAAACTCAGCTAGCATTCCTTTTTGATTCATCCTTTGAATTTAACCTGTCATTTTTAGATGTTGATCTATGTCTAGCTGTAATGTCATAGTCGCATTTTTAACATCTTGTTCAAGTGAGTGTTGCCATAACCAGTCAAAACGGTGAGCTAGATGTGCACCAATCGCTTGAAAATCTGGGTACTGAGGTGAATAAAGCTCATATATTTCACCAGACTCATGTGATGTATTCTGAACTTTCACAGCACGATTTAGTCGAATTTGTTCATAAATTTCAGAGACTAATTTAATGGTTTCTCGTGTAAGCTGTGAATTTTCCAATAATTTAGCCAGGATCAGAGCATCTTCTAATCCTTGTCCTGCACCTGCGCCCTGATGAGGTAACATTGCATGGGCAGCATCGCCAATAATGATCACATTCTGAGTTTTATTTTTATAGGTTTTTAAAGGCTGTGTTTCATGTAATGCCCAAATGGTCGGATGTTCAATCAGATTCAATAATGCCTGACAGCTGTCACTCCAGTCTGAAAAGTCATCGAGCATCTGTTGTTTTGAAACAGGAGATGTCCATGGTGTATTTTCTGGTAATACAGTTTGCGTACGATCAGAGTTAAACGCCACAATATTGATTTCTTCACCCTGACGAATTGGGAAGGTTAAAATATGTTTATCTTTCCCTAAAAACATTTGTGGAACATCTGCTATTTCTACATCATTGCCTAATTTTTCAATTGCTTGCTTAAAATCTTGGAATTTAATAATCCCTCTATATGCCCAAGTCCCAGAAAATTGAGGATTAACACGAGGTAATTGATGCGAGTCAAGAACATGATTACGAACAACCGAGCGAATCCCATCGCAACCAATGACATAATCACATTCAACTTGTTGTCCATCTATAAATGTAATTGTGGCCTGATCATCAGTGGCTTCAATTTGTTGAACACGCTTATTAAAGTGTACATTCGACAAAGGTACCAATGGAATCAAGCTATCAAGAAAGTCAGCACGATGCACTGAAGACTGGCCGACTTTTGGCGCAAGAGATGCTGATAAATACTCATCTGTATAACCATTGCGCCATTGGAACCAGATATCGGTATAAGGTGCTTTGACTTTATCGGCAATGCGTTCATATTCTTCACTTAAACCCAATAACTGGATTGCCTTTACAGCATTTGCACCAAAAGAAATTCCTGCGCCGATTTCTGAGAATTGCGGGGCTGATTCAAAAAGATGTACATCCAAGTGCTGATATTTTACCAATTGGGTGGTTAGTGCTAATCCTGCAATACCTCCACCAATCACAGCAACTTTGATTTTCTTATCCATATCTAGTATTCCTTACTATTTTCCTTTGAATTATTATCATTGGTTATTTTTTAGATTTAATCCAATTTATATTTTTTGTCTCATACTATCTATTTTTCTGATAATTTAAAAAATGACAAAGCAATTAAGCTTTAAAAATGTAGATATTTTTAAATCAATGCAGTGATTTTTAATTTTAAAATTCCATAATCGGATAGTACCTAAACTAGGTAAAAGTAAATAACTTACACTTAAATATATTACTGAAATATATAAGTTAAAAATTAAATATGGATTTGTATTGTGATGAATTTTATGTTTTAAACACGGTGAGTTTTAAACATGAATTATTGATTAATTTCTTGAACAATCAAAACTATGTTGCATGGCAATAAATTAATCTGTTTTAACGCTCAAAGCTGAATTTTGGACGGGCGATAATAACTTCTTAGACATAAAAAAGATAACAAGGTCAACATTAAGAGCGATAGTACTCTCTCAAAGTTGACCATAGCAGGGCTCATTTTAAGTGGGCTGTCATATTCAAAAGCAGGCCTAATTGGTTAGTCTAATCCTTCTGAGGATGAACATGAATTAAGCATCCAGCTGGATCAATGCAAGTTGTACAGGTGTTGTACCCGCATTCCAGCTATTGTGACCTTTACCACGAATGTCTGTAGTTAAGAGATAAGAGCCTGCACGGAGGAAGAACTCGGTACCGTCTTCTGCCTGATAACCGATTTCACCTGCAAGACAAATTACCCACTGTTTTTTAGGGCTGGGGTGCCAACCACCTTGCCAACCTACAGATAATTCAACCATGACTATGGATTGTGTAGCCATAGAAGACGACACTAGCATAGGAGGAGCAGGGGGAGCAAAGCTGATGGCATCTAATTCTTGAGTTGCATTTGGGTTTACGTGAGAAACACCATTTTCATCAACATATAAATGTAAAAAAGTCCAGTGATGCATCATGATTCCTCTGGTGATTCAAAGTTTCCAAAACCATAGAATAAAGTCCATATACATGGTCTTTGAGATTGCATTCCGATGGATATACCAATGAATATTGGTATCAATCTTTAGCAATTTTTACTAAAAAAGAATATGTTTGATTTTTTGGTATAGAGATATACGCAGGGTGATCATCAATCAATGATCTAGCTATACCTGTCTGTCTTGTATATGCTCTTAATAAAAATGCTAGTCACGGCAGAATTATGCCAGTCAGAACATCAAATCAATGAGCCGATTTGTGGGAGTCGTTCTGCTGGTAGTGTTTATAATTCTGCCGTGACTAGAAAAACACACAGCCACGATGGTGTTGACTTGAAAAATAACATCTTGATCTGGAATGCTAGAGACCTGACAGAAAGGCAGTTTTTTTAAACATATTCAAGTACATCGGCAGCAGATTTACGTGGTTTTCTTGGCCAATTATCGCCAGATGCATAGCCTACTGTCACCAACATGACAGGGATTTCTTCAGCATCAAGGCCAAATTCTGCAGCAACTGCAGCACCGTCAAAGCCAATCATTGGCGTCGAATCAAGACCTTTACCTTTTGCTGCAAGCATTAATGTCATCGCTGCAAGGGAACCAGAACGGATGGCTTCATCACGTTGTAGCTGTGCATTATTTTCATACATGCCTGTAGATGCATTGACCCAAGCTTCGTAAATTGACTGGTCTAAGATTCCAGCATCTACAGTAGGTTTCAATGAAGTCGGGATATGTGTATGTGTATTGAGTTTGCCACAGACAATAAAAGTGACAGCTGCATCAACAACTTTCTGTTGACCATAAGCAAGAGGCAACAAACGCTGTTTTGCTTCAGGTGTACGAATCGCAACAAAACGCCAGTTTTGTGCGTTAAATGCTGATGGTGCATGTGTAGCAAGTTCGACTAGCGCAGAAATTTCTGCATCAGTGAGTGTTCGTGTCGCATCATAGGTATTTGCCGAGATACGTGATTGGATTACATCATGAATAGTTTGCATTTAGAACTCAATCAAATTTAGATACTAGGGAATTAGCGGCTGAAACCATCAAATGGAGTCATATATACCGCACCAAATGCATCAAGACGTTTACGAATTTCTGCAGTTGGCATGCCATAAACAGTCAGGCTATTTACTGTTGCAAATTCTAGGAAACGTGCGCCAAATGGGCCGAAAGTATCATCAATGTGACCAACAACGCCATCGATGTTGTAGCGTTCACAGATATGAACGATATTGCCTTCTTCATTGATGCTGTATTCATAGATTAGCGTGTTTGGTTCTTCTTTAGTCGCAGCAACGATTTGTGCAATCAGTGCTTTAAATGCGTCCATTTCTTCAGGTTTAATAGATAATGAAAATAGGCAGGTAATATATTGATTCATATAAAAATCTCTATTTAAGGGTTACTCAGGGATAGATAAATGGCATGCTTTATAAAGTGTACAAAGCATGCTGTACCGATCACCATTAAGAACTAGGATCTTCTTTCCCGCCGAACAGCTGACCAGCACCTGCCCAGTTAGATTGAGCTACATCTTCAAAAATGACATAGATATAATTAGCATCTGTGCCAGTATGTTTAACAATACTTTCAGTGATGTCTGCTGCAACAGCAGCTTTTTCAGCATGTTCTTTACCTTCAAACCAACTAACACGAACTACAGGCATTTTTGAATCCTCTTAAATATTGAGTCATATTATCTCGACTTTTTCATTTTAATGTTGAATTTAAGCTTGATAAACAACTAAAAACTATAATCATAGTAGAAATTAAATCTACAATAGTGAATAATGTACGGCAGGTGTTGTATAAGATTATGAAGTGAATAATGTTGTAAATGATTGTAGAATAATGATTATTTTTTATTAAATTTAAACAGGTTAAATTGCACAACATAATTGACCATAAAATTATATATTTTCTGAATCCATTACTAATACATACCTGAGGTGATATTTGTGTTACCAGTTGATTCATTTCAAGGAGTTTTGACTTTTATCGTGGCTGCTCGTTCTCATAGTTTTACAGAAGCAGCGGAGAAGCTTGGCATTTCCAAGTCAGCAGTCGGTAAATCTATTTCAAAACTTGAAGAAAGGTTAGGTGCTCAACTTTTTCATCGCACCACGCGCAAGATTTCACTGACCGCCGATGGTGAAGCATATTTAACCGCATGTTCTTCCGCTTTAGATGAAATAGGCATGGCTGAAAGTGCATTAGGTTCAAAATCTGGAGAGCCGGCTGGGCGGCTACGGATTGATATGCCAGTGGCATTTGGACGAAGAAAGTTAGTCCCTCTTTTATTCAATATGGTGAATAAATACCCTAACTTACATCTGAATATTACCTTTTCTGATGACTTAATTGACCCAATTGAAGAAGGCGTTGATTTGTTGATTCGTTATGGAGATATTCCAGATTCCACAGGTCTTGTTGCCCGACCTTTAGTCAGTCAACGCTGGGCGATCTGTGCTGCACCCCATTATCTTGAAAAATTTGGAACACCTCTGACACCAGAAGATATTTCAAAGCATCAATGTATTACGATCGGGCATCGTCGAGGTCAACCCTTGGCTTGGCGTTTAAAGATCAATGGAGAAACAGTTCGTATTTTACCTCCAGCGACGCATCAAATCGGTGATGGAGAAGCAAGCATTCAGGCAGCTATAGCTGGAATAGGACTCTGTCAGATGCCCCGTTGTTTATTTCAAGAAGATTTAGATGTGGGTCGACTGGTCGAAGTGCTTGCACCTTATGAACCAGATAGTGTGCAGGTACATATGGTATGGCCGAAGGTCTCACATTTAAGACCTAAAGTCAGATTTGTTGTAGATGAGTTGATCAAATCTAGTCACGAGTGGCGCTAATATAGGTGATAAATTCATCAACTTAATGAAGATTGCTATTGCTTAGAATTAGATCCATCAGGCGCAAAAAACTCTAATGTAAAATCAATAAAACTACGAAGCTTTGGTGTCATTCTCCTGTCTTGGGGGTAGAGTAAATGCATCGGGCGTGTCGGCACTGGGAAATTTGGTAAGATTTCAACCAGTTTTCCCTCTTGAATTGCGGGCATGACCAATTCACTGGGTTGCAGAATGATTCCTGCTCCGGCAACTGCTGCGGCCATCAATGCTTCACCACTATCAACAATAAAATGTCCCTTGATATCAATGGTCATGGAACCCTCTGGTGTTAAAAATTCCCAGTGGTTACGCAATGTGGTATGCGAAAAACTCAGGCATTCATGCTGTTGTAAATCAGAAGGATGAAGGATTGGAGAATGGGCAGATAAATAGTCAGAGGAAGCACACAGGATCAGTCGATAGGGCTGTAATTCTCTGGCGATGAGACCACTATCCGATAATTCGCCGACACGAAATACCACATCAAACCCTTCTTCGATCAAATCAACCATCCGATTTGAAATCGACATTTCCATAATGACATCTGGATAACGCTGCATGTAGATCGGGAGTAAAGGGGCCAGTGCATTGACACCAAAAGAAATGGGTGCAGAAATTCGTAACTTGCCTGTCGGTGTTGTTTGCGCCTCATTAGCCATCGATGTAGCCTCAGACATCTCGGCCAGTATGTTTTTAGCGTGTTCGTAAAAACGGTGGCCCACATCGGTTAAATGCTGTCGTCTGGTGGTTCGATTAATCAACTGTACTCCCAGAGAGTGTTCAAGGGTTCTGATATGTTTACCGACCAATTGTGAAGACATCCCCATAGCTTCAGCCGCCGCTGAAAATGACCCGAGTTCAACTGACTTTACGAAAATTTCGATGCTTTGTAGCCTATCCATTAGAAACCTGTTGTTTCAAGTGTTGTCCTGATTTAAGCATTTATCACACTGCATTTCTTTTTGTAAAGTATGTACCAAGTTTTTCTATATAAATGAAATAAAGCATACATATCTCTGTTTTGTTCGCATGAAGATAGCCTGTTTAAGACAGGCCTGCGTACTCTACCGGGAGATGGTGAAGGTTCAATTCAGCCTGAAAGTGAAATGAATATTGATTTAGGTTTTTTCCTTAGACAGAAGTAGCTGACATATCTGCCTGAGTATATGTCCATCAAAAAACTCATGAAATTTATTGTTCTAGGATTGCTGAGGAGCCATCAATGAAGACCAAAAAGTATTTAAACCTATTGCTCGTTGCAATGTTGCCCATCTTGTCTGCTCAAACGTATGCCACGCCGGCCATCGATGTCATTGGTAAGGATTTTATTTTCTCAAATAAAATAAAGGGTCTTCCTGAAAAATTATCTGATTTTAAAGGGCTGCAAATTAATTATTTTGAAACCAATGACCATGTCAAAATGGCTTATTGGGAAGCAGGAACGGGTGAGCCTTTAATTTTTATTCCAGGCTGGACAGCGAATGGTGCTGAATACATTAACCTGATGTATATGCTCAGCAAAAAATACCATGTTTATGTACTTGACCCACGTAATCAAGGACTGTCAGAGAAAGTAAATTATGGTAACAGAATTAGCCGATATTCAATGGATTTACATGAATTTGTAAATCATTTAGGAATTTCTAAGGCAAATTTCTGTGGTTGGTCGATGGGGGCATCAGTACTGTGGGGCTATATTGATTTATTTGGAGAAGAATCAATCAATAAACTGGTGTTAATTGATGAGCCGATCTCGATCTATACTCACAATGACTGGTCTGAAACTGAACGTACAAATGCAGGTGGCATGACCACTTCAGTAGAGCGTATGGTAGCCGCTTTTGCTGGGGCACCGACAAATGATCAGGTAGTTGATATGTTTGCGATGGAGCGTTACGCAGAAAAAAAATCACCTTATTTCCAGAACTCTGAAGCCTTCACTGCGGCTGTGATCAGGAATGATATGAAAGCCATGCAACAAGTCTTGTTTGATCATGCAAGTAATGACTGGCGCGATGTTGTCGAGCATAAGATCACGGTTCCAACAGCAATCTTTACAGGTGAATATAGCCATAATCTGAAGAGCCAGCAATGGGCACAGTCTAAGATTCCAAACTCTAAACTGTATGTTTACACTAAATTACAAGATGGTGACCACTTCCTTGCATTTAAAAATCCAGTCAAATTTGTGAAAGATCTGGAAGGTTTCTTGGACAGCAAGTAAACTCCAATTTCAGCACTTTGTATCCGCTGAAATATGCTTTCAATGGCTCTGTTGCATAAATTTCTCCTGTGTAGCAAAGCCATTTTTGTATCCAGTTAATGACCATCGGCTTGTAAACTCCAGCTGTTGCATCGTAGTTCATGCACAACTTAATCAACGTGAAAAGATGTGCCAAGAGTTTGCATCATAAAATCAATAAACACCTTGATTTTTGGCAGGGATTGGCGGCTTGATGGCCACAGGATATAGACACTGCGATAATCCTGGATGTAATCCTTCAGCACAATACTCAATCTTCCATTCAATACTGCATTCTTTACCATAAAGTCTGGTAGCAAGGCGATCCCTAAACCGGCTTCAGCCATGGTCTGCAAAGGCTCGATGGTATCTGTAATTGCTGACACGGGCAGGGTAAAACTGGTTTCCTGACGATCTATAAATCCCCAATCTACGAGTTTCTTACTGGTCGGGTATCTATAGCGTAAACATTTATGCTGGATCAGGTCGGTGGGTTGCTCAGGTATTCCATTTTCGACAAGATAAGATGGTGCTGCCACCAAAACATGCTGATAGGTGTTCAGGTGGCGGACTTTAAGCCGAGAGTCGATGATCTGGCCGACACGCATCACAATATCAAATCCATCTTCAATAATATTCACCAGTTGGTCACTAAAGCTCAGCTCCAATTCGATGTTGGGATAGAGATTTTGAAACTCGATAAATGTAGGCATTAGATGAATAGCAAACTGTGGTAATCCAACACGCAATTTGCCTTGTGGGGAATATTTAATTTGTGCCAATTCAATTTTGGCTTCGTTAAACTCAGACAAAATTCGCTGCGATCTTTCCAGAAACAGGTGGCCTTCGGCAGTTAGGGTAATGGCCCGGGTCGAGCGGTGGAACAAGCTGATTCCCAGCTCCTGTTCCAACTTGACGATGGATTTTCCAATCGCAGAGGAAGTCGTTCCCAGTTTTCGTCCTGCCTCAGTAAAACTGCGTAGCTCCGCCGCAGAAACAAAGGCCTTCAAGGCACCAAAATAATCGATAGACATGTGATTTTATTACATCCAAAAATTCCTATATGTTTTGAATATTAGCCTATTTTTCTTATTTTAATAAATGATTAAAGTACACACGTCGCATACTGAGCTATCCGCTTGATTGAAACAGCACTCAGTTTTAAAAAGAGATTGAAATGACAGCACTATATTCTTTAAACCAGTTACCTGAAGAGTTAAGAGACCATCCTGGCTATTCACAGGTATTCCAACCGGGACATTTGACATTTGGTTTTATTGCGCCTTTGGAAAGCTATCCATATACACCAGGCCCAACGCTAGCAGATCACGTCGAAATGGCACAAAAAGTCGATGCGGCAGGATTTTCAGCAATTTGGTTAAGGGATGTCCCATTTTATGATCCAAACTTTGGTGATGTCGGTCAAGGTCTAGATCCTTTGGCATATGCAAGTTTCTTGGCTGCGATTACTCGCCGAATTACCATTGGTACAGCAGGGATTGTGTTACCGCTTCGAGATCCTCTGATTGTGGCAAAACAAATTACCACCATCGATCAACTATTAGGTGGACGTCTGGTTTTGGGTTTGGCAACAGGAGACCGTCCTATTGAATATCCTGCTTTTGGGATTGAGTTTTCAAATCGTGCTGAACGCTTCCGTGATGCCTTAGCCTTAATCCGATCAGTGACAGAAAACGATTGGCCTGTACATCAGTCAAAATTTTATGGCAAGTTGACCGGTCAAATTGACCTGATTCCAAAACCTGTAAAATCGCGTATTCCAACCATCGTGATTGGGCATGGTGGTCAAACTATCGAATGGACGGCACAAAACACGGATGGCATCATGTCGTATATTTCCAATCCGATGCACATTCCTGAGATTATTGAAAACTGGCGTGCTGCAAGTCCGAAAGATGTGTTTAAGCCATATGCTTATGGCACTCTATTTGAACTGGATCGTGATCCAAATGCACCGATTCAACCGGGTCGCGTGCTTCGAGGGGGCCGAAATGCGTTACGCGAATTGTGGCTCAGACAGCAAGATCAAGGCGTTTCGCATGTTGCACTGCACTTTAAACCACAGCGTCGCCACGCCTCAGAAGTGATTGATGAGCTGGGTGAGCATTTATTACCACTTTTTCCAAGCCTATCACCAAACAAAGAAACCGTATCGAAAGAAGCTGCGGTACAGGAGATGTCTGCTGATGCATGATCTTCATCATATGGACTTCATTTTCCAAACTAAATTGGGTACCTATTCGCTAGACGCTCAATGTGAAATGTTGGTCGAAACAGGCTATCAAGGCTTGACTGTTTCGGCATGGAGTCAGAAGTTAGATTCGCTCGATCAAATTAAACCGCGTTGGGGTCTGGACGTTGGGGCCGTGTATCTTATTTACAGACAGGGTCTTGAGTCATTTGTCATCAATGCGGTGGAATCAATGCAAGGTTGCTATAGTATTGAATTGGCACTGGACTCAGGCAAAGGGGTGACTGATCTAGATCGTAAGATTTTAGAGAAAATCCTCCCGATCGCAGAACGACGTGGCATCGAGATTGTGCTTTATCCTCATGTTCGCTATGGCATGCAGACTACCTCTGAAGCCGTGCAACTGTGTAAAGCGTTTAATCATCCGAATTTAGGCATTGTCTTTAATGGTTATCACTGGTACGCGAATCAAGAACAGTTACTGGAAGAACGACTGCAAGCCGTCAGTCCATGGCTGAAACAGGTCAACATCGCAGGGTGCCGCTTATCACCATTAGGCTGGAGTGGTGTTGCAACCATTGAGCCTCTAGATGAAGGGGAAATGGATAACTTTGTCTTAATGGGCGCATTAAGTCGTCTGGGATATCGTGGCCGTTATAGTGTCTTGGGCTGGGAAAGTATGGGTGGAGATGTCTTTGGTAATCTCGAGCGTTCTCAGAAAGCCTTCCGTTCGATGGAACAACGTTTGATTAAACATCCAGAATGGTCTGTTCTTGACTCATTGACGTACTAGTCGAGGAATATATGCTTCATAAAGTTCATGCACTCGACTCATTCTTCTATAACTCTATGGGGGTTTATCAATTCCAGTCACAATGTGAAATGCTGTCAGAAATTGGTTTTGATGGCATCACGGTTTCTGCATGGGGAGGAACCCCGTTCACCAATCTGGACTTATTGCCGACTATCAAAGAGCAATATGGCCTAGACATCGCAGGACTATATCTGGTTTTGCATGAAGGCCGGAATGACATCGTATTAAGGAAAATTATTGAAAGTGTCGAAGGGGTCGAGTTAATCGAATTGGCAGTGCAGACTTCGGTACATGGGATGTCTGGCATTTTGAAGACCATTGAATCTTACCTGCCGATTATTGAGCGTCGAGGTTTACGCCTTGCACTTTATCCGCATCTGAAACATGTTACCCAGATTACAAGTCAGGTGATTAAATTTGTGAATACTTTAACCATCCTTTCTTAGGCGCTTCATTCAATGGTTATCATTGGTTTGCGATACAAGAGGGAAATTTACAGAAAACGCTAAACAATATCCGCCCATGGTTGATGCAGGTGGTGCTTTCAGGCAGTGCCATGTCTCCATTGGGTTGGGGTGGCGTGGCAACAATGGAACCTCCAGATCGTGGCGAGTTGGATAATTTTGCTGTTGTAGGTGAGTTAAAGCAGATTGAATATACCGGAAGTATTGGTGTATTGGGCTGGGACTATGCTGGGGATATTTATCCCAAACTGGAGCGTAGTTTGAAAAAGATGAAGACCATTCTTCATCTTTTGGACAAGCATCCGAACTGGGACTATATTTAATTTAATAACGTTGCTAGTAAATTGACTGCTAGCAACGATAAATATTGTAAAATAATTCTGATTATCTCAGAGTCTCATCACAGTTTCAGTAGAAAGCCTATTTCTATCATATATTTTTAAAATTTTTGATATAATATTTTACTGTGAAATTCAATGTGTTGGCCAATAAAACTCGCAATAAAATAATAACTGTGATCGTAATTTTCTCTTAGATTCAGCGTGACATCGATATTTTTTTGCTTGGCAATTTCTGAAAACTGTTTGGGGTGTAATTGCGTATTCAGGAATGAATCTGCCAGGCCTTGATCAATCAGAATAGGTAAAGATGTTCCGAATTGTTGCAATAATTCTGAGGCATCATAGGCTTTCCAGCTCTCTTGATCTAGCCCCAAATACGCAGTAAACGCTTTTTGTCCCCATGGTACCTGAGACGGTGTCACAATTGGAGAAAAGGCGGATACGCTATGATAACGGGTTGGATTTTTTAGTGCGATCGTCAGAGCGCCATGTCCACCCATAGAATGTCCGAAAATACCACGCTTATCACTGATAGGAAAATTCTGCTCAATCAGTGTTGGCAACTCGTTCACAATGTAATCATACATTTGATAATGTTTTGACCACGGCTGCTGGGTTGCGTTGAGATAAAAGCCAGCACCTTGACCCAAATCATAATCTTCAACGTTTGCCACACCTTCGCCCCGAGGACTTGTATCTGGTGCAACGATAATGATCTTATGTTGAGCTGCAAACTGCTGTACACCAGCTTTGGTAATAAAATTTTGTTCAGTACACGTCAGTCCCGATAACCAATACAAAACGGGAAGTTTTTCTCCAGATTCATGATCTGGAATATAAATCGCAAAATTCATGGCACAGTTTAAACTGCTAGAATCATGTTTATAAACATCTTGCCAGCCACCAAAACTTGCTTGGTGTTCAATACGTTCCATAAATTCTCCTGATTTTAAAAATTCATATTTATCAGTCTAAGCACTTTTCCTGAGCTCAGAGTGAGTTATTGGAAATTGAAGTGAGAAAGGTGCACAGCGAACTGTACACCTTCAGATATCTTTCTATTCCAGCCAAAAATTATGCGTGGAATGTCCCTTTTTTCTTAGCAACATGCGTCGAAATCGCATCCATAAGTGTAGGAGACAGACAGTCATACGTATTTAAGCCAATACTTTGGAATTGACTGCGTACAGCACTCATTTGTGAAACAGGCGCACCAGTTTCAATAATTGATGATACAAATGCAGCAAATTGTGGTTCAGACCAGCCCGCTTCATTCGATAATTCAGTATGAATGAAATCTAAACCATAGAAAGGATGTTCTGTATTCTCAATACGGCCAAACATGTGCACGCCGCATTCTTTACATGCATGACGTTGAATCGTTGCAGACTCGTCTACGATCTGTAACTTATCTTCATTTGCAGCAATCTGTACGGCATCTTTAGAGACAACAGCCACAAGGGAAAATAATGCACCTTTTGGTTTCCAGCACTTCGAACAGCCACATGCGTGATTATGTGCTGTTTGGCTCGTGATTTTGACTTCTACAGGATGATCTTCGCAATGACACTTCAAGGTACCACCAGCGAAATTCTCTTGCTCAGTTTTTGAGATCCCATCATTAATTGCTGGGTGCAAATTAAATACGCTCATAAATCCTCTCCGTTTTTAAATATGGATGATCAATGTTAGAAGATTAGGGTATCCTTTTTTGACACTTAGTAATGGATCACTGTACGAATAGACTTACCTTCATGCATAAGATCAAAGGCATCATTAATGTTGTCTAATGGCATCGTATGTGTCACAAACGGTTCTAACTGAATATCACCTTTCATTGCATCTTCAACCATACCTGGTAATTGGCTACGGCCTTTCACACCGCCAAATGCTGTACCTAACCAGCGACGTCCGGTCACCAATTGGAAAGGTCGTGTAGAAATTTCCTGGCCTGCACCAGCAACCCCGATAATCACGGATTGGCCCCAGCCACGATGTGCACATTCAAGTGCTGCACGCATTACATTGACGTTACCGATACATTCGAAAGAGTGGTCAACACCCCAACCTGTCATTTCAACAATCACTTCTTGAATTGGTTTGTCATAATCTTTCGGATTTAAGAAGTCAGTCGCACCAAACTCTTTCGCCAATGCAAACTTATCTGGGTTCATGTCAACAACGATAATACGGCTAGCTTTCGCCTGACGCGCACCTTGGACAGCAGCCAAACCAATACCGCCTAAACCGAAGATAGCAACAGTATCGCCCTCTTGCACTTTCGCTGTATTGTGTACAGCACCAATACCTGTGGTTACACCACATCCAAGCAAGCAGACATGTTCATGATTTGCTTCTGGATTGATTTTCGCCAAAGAAACTTCGGCAACAACCGTATATTCACTGAATGTTGAACAACCCATATAGTGGTAGATTGGTTGGCCATTATAAGAGAAACGTGTAGTACCATCTGGCATCAAGCCTTTACCCTGTGTCGCACGCACTGCTGTACACAAGTTGGTTTTTCCAGATTTACAGAATAAACATTCGCCACACTCTGCTGTATAAAGAGGAATAACATGATCACCAGGTTTTACACTGGTCACACCCTCACCCACTTCAACAACAATACCTGCACCTTCATGACCGAGAATCGCAGGGAATACACCTTCTGGATCATCACCCGACAATGTAAATGCATCGGTATGACATACACCTGTATGCGTCACTTTAATTAAAACTTCGCCTTTCTTTGGTGGTTCAACATCAACTTCTACGATTTGTAAGGGTTGACCAGGTCCAAAAGCAACTGCTGCACGTGATTTCATAAACTTTTCCTATAAAGCTATTTTAAATAAGACTTGAGAATTTTAGCGATTTCAGCAAGCTCATCTCGTCGCTGTGATTCTGTAGTTTCACCTGATACCAATGTATCCTTTAAATGGACCTCTAACATCTCATTCATTAAACCGTTAATAGCACCACGCACAGAACATATTTGTTGCAGAATTGCGCCACATTCCACATTACCTTCTAACGCATTTTCAATGGCTTGAGCCTGACCAATAATGCGTTTGACGCGTAGAAGAATCTTTTTTTTGTCTTCAACTTGATTTGGCATATATTTCATCCATTCCAATTTTTATAGTATAGTACCCTATAGTATGCTTAATAACAATAATTTCCCAGAAACTGGATAGTTTTGAAAAATATCTAACTAAAAAAGCCTATAGCTTATTTTTTAGGAGCTGCACTGAATTAGTATTATGTTAATTTATTAAAATAACTCTAACTAATTGTAAATTAAATAATAAAATAGATCAGAAGTTACTTGAAGTTTCTGTGATCCAAGGTAATAAAAGCTATTATGCTAGTGTTACGGAAGATTTATAGAACTTCACATTAATTCGCAAGAATCTTTCTTATTTCTTTAGAGGATGAAGCTCTTCAAGTATTTTATGGTGAATCTAATGGCTTTACTGTTGGGTCTTATTATTTAAATCCTGATAAGCCAACAGTCAAAAATATGTTCAAAGATTGATATTGCATCGAGTTCAAATTATCAATCACTTTATAAACATATCTTATTTTTTATATAAAAAACTTTTCGCTGCAATTTTCCCTGCCAAAGTCATTTTTTTGCATAACCTCTTACGAATGATCATTTTATACAAAAAGAAGTGCAAGAACGTACAAGTCAGTCATGAGGCGATAGCTTAGTGTTAAAGAACATTCATACATGATGATTCAGTAAGAATGAATAATACAATTTTTAAACAATGGACTGAGAAAATGAAGGAGTTAGGGATGATTCTAGAAGTGGCTATTACTAGCGATAAGATTCTATAGAGAAAATGACTCTAGTAGATTCAAGAATTTTTCGCATTTTAAATACACTGATTGAATCAGTCAAAGATTCTATAAATTACTGAGTAACACAATTTTATAGCACAGTAACCAGTCTATATGTTGACAACATGGATGTCCTGACTTTGCTGTCTTCGGCTATGACACTTGAGTTTTAATTTTTTCTTTGAATAAAGCCCGAATTTACTCCTTAAACATCAAACAAGGATTTTAAAATGAATACCAATCAACATAATGCCCAATTTCTTTTTGATTTATATGCCAACTGGTCGAAACGGATGCAGGAAAATCCCAATATGACTATTGAAGATTTCCGTAGTCTGTTTGATGAATGGCATCAACCGACTTTAGAACCAGAAGATGTTTGTTATAAGTCAGATGTTATTGCGGGAGTTGAAGGGATTTGGGTTTATCCAAAAGATTGTGACAAATCTAAAGTGATTATTTATACCCATGGTGGTGGATTTGCTGTTGGTTCTTCGGCTAGTCATCGTAAATTAGCTGGGCACTTGGCTAAACATTTAGGCATTTCGGCTTTTGTTGTTGATTACAGACGTTCGCCTGAATATGTGTTTCCAACACAAATTCATGATGTTTCATTGGTATATAAAAATTTGTTAAAAAAAGGTTTTTCTGCAAAAAATATGCTCACAGCAGGGGATTCAGCGGGTGGTAATTTAGCTATCTCTACCGTGCTTAATCTACGCAATGAAGGCATTGAATTACCGAGTGCGGTTATTGTGTTCTCTCCGTGGTTGGATATGGAGCATAAAGGTGAAACTCTCATCACCAATGATGTAACGGATGCCCTCATTACTGTAGATCTTTTAAAAGGCATGTCACAAATGTTCTTGGGTGAGCATGGCGATCCTACAAACCCATTAGCTAATCCATTAAAAGCGAATTATGAGAATTTCCCACGCTTATATATTAATGCTGGGTCTGTTGAAGCACTTGTAGATAATGCAACACGCCTTGCTGATGTTGCAAAAGAAGATGGTGTTGATGTGACTTTATCTGTTGTGAATAACATGCAGCATGTTTTTCCTTGCTTACAGGATGCAGAAAAACTCCCCACACAAATTTTGGATCGGGCTTCCCGGCATCAACAACCTAGCACTCTGCAGCAGGAGATTCACTTTGCAAAAAGTTATCAGCAATATGTTGAGAAAACTGTCCAGAATATTTTGCGTCGCGTCAACTCTTGGCAGGACTGGCATCAGGCGCTGGCGGAAAAAGGCCTGACGTTTGAAAAAAAGCGCAATGGCGCTGTGTTTCAGTTAAAACCTATTCTGAAATCATCACCTTTAAAGCCTCACTGTTTTGTCAGAAGCAAGTCACCCTACCCCAGCTACAACATAAATGGGGAGCGTATCAGGTAGCAGCCGAGGGAATCCGCCCCCAAGCCGTCCTGGATCAGGAGGTGCAGTCTCGGGTAGCGTCTCCGTCTCGCAAACTGCATCCGTTTCATTTATTTCAACCTCAAGATTATCTTGTCACAGAATTGCACCATGTCTATCTCGCGTTGAAGATGCATAAAGATCAAATCACCGTCCAGCATAAACAAGCCGCGGCTGAAATCAGGCAGGATCATGAATCTTATCAATTTGTTGAAAGAGATCTTCAAATTAAACAACGGCAACAGCAGTCACCAAACATCGACTTACATCGGATTGAAGCCATGCTGGATGATCAGCATGCTGCCCAACAGCAACATGACCGTGCCAATCGACGGATCCAGTATGCACTGAGTCACCGGCAATTGACGGCCAAGTTATTGAAGGATGAATTGTTCAAGGATGAGCGGGGACAGCTGCTCTTTTCATCGCTGGAGGTGAATTCGGCGCAGATCACCTCCTATTCGGACTTTGTTTCACGTCTCGATCGAGAACATCCCTTAGTCATTGCACAACAGTTCCTGCTGGATCAGCGTCAATCCGCCAATTTTATTCATGCGCCCAATCCAAAATGCCGTCAGGCCCATCTGATCTATGATGAGCAGCTTAAACATGAGCCGATCGCAGTGATGAACCAACATGGGATACAAATGTTTAGCCAGTATTCCGTGCCACGAATCCAGCAATGCCTGAAATTGCTGGATGCACATACACCGATTGAATTCTCCGGAGAGCCGTCATTTCAACAACAGGCGAAAGTTGCGCTGCAGCATCGGAGTCACCGGATTGAAGATCCCAATCCACAGCATGAACTGCCGCGGCTGGACCAGATTTCACCGTCCGATCTGGAGGTGTTTTTTGATCAGCTGTATCAGCACTTCAATCAAACGCATAATCTACAGACCGCGATTTTCAAAGCCAATCTGTTGCTCTGTTGCTGTCATGTAAATACCGATCAACTCGACCAGAACCTTAAGCAATACACAGATGAATTTTTTAATTTCAACTTGCCGACGCCAGACCGCAACACTCTGATGCTGCGTTTGAAAACTGTGCTCTGTACTCAACCGATCGCGCAAAACCGGCAATATTTTAATGCGCAAGACCTTGATTTTATTTGGTAGGTTGCATTGAAACTTGAATACAACTTATTAAAACGAAATGAAATCAGCATCATCAACAACCCACAGCCTCAGAGCAGTTCGAAACTGGTGATTGAAGAGATTGTCTTACCTCCACGAGATCCGTATTTTTTAAGCGACTGTATGCAAGAATTAAAATTTGAGCCTCGCAAATCGCAGCTGCAGCAACAGTTCCTCGAGATTTCTGAGATTGGTTTATCTTCAAATTCACTCGGAGCCTGTCAACGCATTGAGGCTCAAGCTGAATTTATTCCACACTTTCCCGCAGACCGATACCAGATCATCTGTCAGTTTGAGCATCAGTTTTATATTGATCAAGAGCTAAATCAAACAGCCTTTATTGAAAACAAAGCGCTGGCGTATATTCACGTCACCAGCAAGCAGGAGATTCATGTCCGTGATGCATTGTTTCTGGCACATTCGCAATATGGTGAAGTATTGATCTCTGGTAACGAGGAATTTAAGAAACAGGTTGAAGCGATTGCCCAGCAATATCAGATTCCGGTGATCCGGGAAGAACATGTCGAGCAGCGACAAGCGCAACTAGAGGTTCCAACTCAGCCATCAGCGATTCAGGTTGCAGAGCATGAACCTCATTCAAATCGATCTCAACCAGATTCAACGCCACAGGTTGAACCACAGCAGCGTCATGAACCCGCAGCTCAAAAAACGACATATGGCCATGACTTTGGCTTCTAGAAGAAGCTTTCTTGAAAAAGCCTAAGTGATTAAATGAAAAATTATCACTTAGGCTAAGACATAGGCAGATTCAGGAAAATGACTTAAAAACTCTATTTTCACCGAGTCTACATTACAGATCTCTGGCTGGACGGCCAATAAGTGGTCTAGCCAGACCAGGGTGGCTTCGTGATTGTTATAACAATGATTGACGTCCAGATAAGCAGCCATCCCGAAGCCCATGGTTACATTGAGTTCTCGAATTAATTTATAGCCGAGGCGCCTGGCTTTTGGACTGATCCATAATTCATGTGTTGTCATCATGATAAAACCTTTTTCAATTTATGCTCTGTCTGGTTCTATCCACCCGGATTACAAGTTATAATTTCTGTGTAAAAGGGAAATAATACTTGTATAAGGTAAATATAACCTACTGTAGGTTATAAATTATCAAAGTATTAGATATATTGTAATAAAAAATAACTCACAGTAGGTTATTTTTATTTTTTAGAAAACAATATGATTCATTGTAAGTTATCTAGCCTGATGGGCGACCATAGAATTTTAAAGCTGAGTGAAGTGGTCAATGCCACAGGAATCAACCGGAATACATTGACCAGCATGTACTATGATCGTGCCGTCAGGATTGAACTGCCCGTTGCAGATAAACTGTGTAAGTTCTTTAATTGCAGTATGAATGAGCTGTTTGAATATACCGATGAAGAAAGTGATGCCTAATCTTTGATGAGATCATTCCCTTCAAAATGCGCATGGATGCACCCAAATTCGCTCTGGTGCCATTTCAACAATCATCCATTGAGTTGCTGGCACTATTTTGAAAAGATCAATCCAAACCTTTAGATTGATCTCTAACGATATGCTTACACTATTCCCACTTGATCAAACTTAAATCCTTGAGCAGATTTCATGATAATTGGTTTTTTCAGCAATAGAAGAAACCAATGAGCCGACTTGTCTAGTAAGTTCAACAAACTGAGTTTTTTTGACCTGAATAACATCGATGACGTTAAGTAGATGTAATCACTTCGATGCGTTCCATAAGATCTCCTTAACCCTAGTGCTATGACTAGGTCTTAATTAATTGTGAAGTGTCCGTTTTAATTGGGGGCTAATACAATGCCTCAAATTTCTATTTGCAACAGTGCCAAAAAATTCACCAATAAAAAGACACCCCTTTCGGAATGTCTTTTTTAAACTTAAATAGGTCGGTATTAAGAGTTAGAAAGCACCACTTTCATAGCTTTTTCTTGCGCAGCATGACCAAACACTTTATATGCCTCTTCAATATCATTTAACGTAAAATGGTGAGTCACCAATTTATTTGGCTCAATGGTTTTAGCACAGCAGCTTTTCAGCAACATTGGTGTACTTGAAGTATTCACCAATCCAGTGGTGAGCGTAATGTTTTTAATCCACAAATCTTCAAGATGCAGCTCTACCGATTTACCATGCACACCTACGTTGGCAATGTGTCCACCGGGTGCAATAATCTGCTGACAGATCGCAAAAGTCGGCTCAACCCCAACACATTCAATCGCGACATCTACACCCACACAATCAGTCAATTGATCAATCACCGACTTCACATCCTGCTTGGCAGGATTAATGGTATCGGTCGCGCCAAAACGTTTTGCGGTTTCCAAACGGCTTTCATCAGTATCGACCATAATGATTCGGCCAGGTGCATAGAATTGAGCTGTGAGCAATGCCGCCATCCCGATTGGACCAGCACCGACAATCGCAACCGTTTGCCCCGGTTGTACCTGACCATTTAACACACCAATTTCAAAGCCTGTCGGCAAAATATCGCTCAACATCAAAGCTGATTCTTCATCCAGATCTTCTGGCAAATGGTACAGACTGTTATCGGCATGTGGAATGCGCACATATTCCGCCTGCGTACCATCAATTTTATGACCTAAAATCCAGCCACCATCTTTACAGTGAGCATATAAACTTTTCTTGCAATAACTGCATGAGCCACATGCCGTGATACAAGAAATAATGACTTTGTCACCTTTTTTGAATTGCTGAACTGAAGTGCCAACTTCTTCAATAATCCCAATGCCTTCATGTCCCAAAGTTCGACCATCAGTCACTGCTGGCACATCACCTTTTAGAATGTGTAAATCTGTACCACAAATGGTTGTTTTAACAATACGGACAATTGCATCACTCGGTTTGAGCAATTTTGGTGCTTCTTTTTCTTCCCATTTCGCATTACTTGGACCGTGATAAACCAATGCTTTCATTGTGCAAAACTCCAATCAAAATTTTAAAGTACTCAATTTTTATAAATCAGTTTTTAGCTTTGTATTTCGTGGTCAGACCACATCTACCACTCTAGCGTTAATTTTCAGCAGCCACAATAAGCGAAGATCCCCAAAGCTCAAAAGCTATAAGATTTTTCTCCTAATTGTATTAGCCCCCAATTAAAACGGACACTTCACAATTAAGACCTAGTCATAGCACTAGGGTTAAGGAGTGTCTTATGGAACGCATCGAAGTGATTACATCTGCTCAACGTTGTCGACGTTATTCAGGTGAAGAACAAGCACGGTTTGTTGCTCTCACCATGCAACCAGGTTCATCTGTTTCTTCTATTTTTCAGACAGTATGCCATCTCACCAAGTTTGCTGTTTAAATGGAAAAGACTTATGCAGGATCGTGGATGGATAGATGCTGATGTACTTGCATGGTTTAAAGCGCAAGGCAAAGCTTATCAGACACGTATGAATAAAATTCTGCGTGAAGCAATGTTGGAAGATCTAAAAAATCATTCATAGAAATGGGAACAATAACTCCCATTTTTTAATGAATATTTCCCTTCAGTATCTGTAAAAATAATGATTTTCCATCGAATAGAACTCAAGTTTGAACCACGCTGATGATGATTCTGTGGAGGAAACTTATCTCCTTTGTTTGATGTAATCTCTTTATTACAGCCAGTACATTTATATATCCCAAAATGTGGAACTTGATCACTAGGGCTATATACTTTTTCCCATTCATCTCAATTTGGAATGTGTTTCAAAACATTAGAGTTAGCATAAATTGCCATATTGAACCTCAAAATCTTCAAATAGAATATTTTATGAGCTTTGTATAAATAAATTTATATTTCAATACCATAAGTAATTCATAGCAACATATAGTGTCGTTTAAATATGAAATCTTAATACTTAATAAGAGCTGAATTCGCATAAGAGATTTATGTTGAATCAGGAGTTCACAATATTGGTCGCCATGATACTTTTTTATAAAAATGAGAGTCCAACTATTGGGAGATAAACTCAGTACGAGAAACTTTTTAAGCCAAGTGAATGAGATTCATGTACGTGTAGCAGCCTTCAATAAATTTACGGAATTAGGCCGACCCCATATCCAAGTTGTAACCTAAATTTGAATAATTACGACATAGCTTCAACTTCTAAATTTTTGTGCAACAAGGCCCATAAAAATAGTT
>NZ_JBTKVD010000016.1:0-39383 GCF_054454555.1 Acinetobacter sp. ANC 4636
TCCTAACCGCTTGCAAGCTTTTTTTAGCACTTTTCGATTTAGGTGTGTGTTTTTTCATCTTTTTTGTAGTTTTTGCTGGTTTTATACGCATTTTTGCATAAAAAAAGGCAATCTTTTGCAGATTGCCTTTTTAAATTTTTATTTATTTCGAGGTTTAATCCGTAAAAGTGACCTGAGCAATGGCTTTTTTGCCTGCTTGAACGATGATCGTGGTATTTTCTTTCACAGAATAACCTGCATCAACCACATTCCAGTCGACTTTTACGGCACCACGTGCCACAGCATCTTTTGCGGCAGCGGCATTTTTAGTTAAGCCAGCAGCACGAACAATAGAAGCAATAAATAGTTCACCACCAAATTCACCACGTGAAATCGTCACTTCAGGTGTACCTTCAGGTAATTCGCCTTCCGTGATGATGTTACCTGCACCTTTATGGGCATTAGCAGCTGCTTCAGCGCCATGGAAACGCTCGACCAGTTCAAGTGCAAGGATTTTCTTGATTTCTTGCGGGTTACGCCCTTCTTTAATTTCTTTAAGTAGGGTTTTGATTTCTTCTAAAGATTTGAAGCTGAGCAAGTCAAAATAACGTTCAATCAGGGAGTCTGGCATTGAAAGTACTTTTTGGTACATCGCGCCTGGTGCATCAAATACGCCAATATAGTTACCGAGAGATTTCGACATTTTATTAACGCCATCTAAACCTTCCAGGATTGGCACAGTAATACAGACTTGTGGTTCTTGATCATAACGACCTTGTAAAGTGCGTCCCATGAGCAAGTTAAAGGTTTGATCCGTACCACCCAATTCAACGTCTGCATGTAAAGCAACCGAGTCATAGCCTTGTACTAGTGGATACAAGAATTCATGAATCGCAATCGGTTGCTGATTGTTGTAACGCTTGGTGAAATCATCACGCTCAAGCATACGCGCCACAGTTTGCTGTGAAGCCAATTGAATCAGGTCAGCCGCAGTCTTGATTGCAAACCATTCTGAGTTAAACACTACTTTGGTTTTGTTTGGATCAAGGATTTTAAAAACCTGTTCCTGATAAGTTTTGGCGTTTTCTAATACTTGTTCACGTGACAATGGCGGACGCGTTGCGCTTTTTCCTGTCGGGTCACCGATCATGGCAGTATAGTCACCAATCAAGAAATACACTTCATGCCCTAAATCTTGGAATGTTTTTAATTTGTTGATTAAAACAGTGTGCCCAAGGTGCAAATCTGGTGCAGTTGGGTCAAAGCCTGCTTTGATTTTAAGTGGGCGGTTCTGTTTAAGCTTCTTTAACAAGTCTTCTTCAGAGATAATTTCATGCGTGCCACGTTGGATCAGGGCAAGCTGTTCTTCAGCAGGTAAGAAATTTGACATCACAAAATCCAAACACATCAGTTATTCAATTTGTGCGATATACTAACACTTTTTCAGCATATTGCAGGCTTTGTTGCTCATGTCAGACATCTATATTGGAGTGATGACGGGAACAAGTATGGACGGTGTCGACATCGTAGCCGCCTCATTTGACCCATTACAACTTCATGCAACACTTACTGTGCCGTTTGATCCTGACTTACAAGATCAACTCATGGCACTGACGTTACCTGACGACAATGAAATTGATCGAATGGGTAAGGCCGATGTTGCACTTGCCAGCATGATTGGACATGGCATTAACCAACTGATTGAAAAAAATCAGATCGATCGCAGTAAAATCAAAGCGATTGGCTCACATGGGCAAACCATTCGTCATCGTCCCGAACATGGTTTTACTTTACAGATTGGCGATCCCAATATTATTACCGAACTCACTCAGATTCCTGTGGTCTCAGATTTTCGCCGCCGCGACATGGCAGCAGGTGGACAAGGTGCGCCTTTGGTTCCCGCATTTCATCAGGCACTGTTTCAACATGCCGCGATTGATCGGGTGATTTTAAATTTAGGTGGCATTGCCAATGTCAGTATTTTACCTGCCAATCAACCTGAAAAGGTCTATGGTTTCGATACAGGCCCTGCCAACATTTTAATGGATGCATGGTGCGAGCGTTATACAGGACATCCTTATGATGATAATGGTGACTGGGCAGCCTACGGCACACCTATCCGTTCTTTAATGGATCGGCTCTATGCACATGAGTTTTTCTCCAAAGAGCCACCAAAAAGTACAGGACGTGAAGACTTCAACCTCGAGTGGCTGGACCAACAGCTCAGTGATTGGCGTAACGACATTTTGTATAATGAACTTGAAGATACCCCTGAAAATATTCAGGCGACTTTAGCTAAACTGACGGTGCGTGCCATTCAAAAAGCCATTTACCGTTCAGGGCTCGAAAATGGCGAAGTCTATGTCTGTGGTGGCGGTGCTTATAATTCACATATTTTAGAGCAGTTGCGCTGGCGTTTACGCAAACATCACTGGGCAGTACAAACCACCGATGTACTCGGTTTATCACCGACGTGGGTTGAAGCTACCGCCTTTGCTTGGTTAGCCATGCGTTTTGTGAAACAGCTCAGTGGTAACTTGCCTGCGGTCACAGGCGCGCGCGGTCTGCGTATTTTAGGCAGCATCACCGCGGTTTAAATACCAGACTTCTTTCATAATTGCTTACACCCTCTTTATTTTTCTCCCATAGGGAAAAAATAAAGAGGATTTATGAAACAAGTCTACTATTGAAGACATAAAAAAGCCCTGCTCATCGACTATGGCAGGGCTTTTTTATGTGCGAATCAAATCGAGAATGATGAACCACAACCACAGGTTGTTGTTGCATTTGGGTTCTGCACAATAAAACGCGAACCTTCCAGACCTTCCACATAGTCAACCACTGAGCCGACTAAATATTGATAACTCAAAGAATCGACCAACATTTTGACATCGCCATTTTCAAAAGCAGCATCATCTTCATTGGCATTTTCAGCAAAGTTAAAGCCGTAAGAAAAACCAGAACAGCCACCACCAGTCACATACACACGCAACATCAACTCTTGGTTGCCTTCACTGTCACGAAGTTGGCGGACTTTGTTCGCGGCATTATCTGTAAGCACTAAAGCTTGAGTACTCATCGTGGGCATTCCTCACATCAATTTCGTTTTGTCTGAAGACAATTTGCGCAATCATAGCATATTCAAAATGGGGCTGCTGTCGGAAAAATTCAATTCCTAGCAATTTACTCAATTTTAACATGGCAATTTGGTTTTATCAGGATTACTGATTAGAATAAGCACAAATTGCTACCCAGTTAAAACTTTTATGATTCAACTTGACCAACTCAGCTTACGTCGCGGTGGACGCGTATTATTTCAAAAAGCCTCGATGCAACTGCATCCCGGTTGGAAAATAGGTTTAACTGGGGTCAATGGCGCAGGGAAATCAACTCTCTTTTCAGCGTTACTCGGTGGTATGGAATCAGATGGTGGTTCTTTAACTCGTCCAAATGTCTGGACTGTGGCACATATGGCACAGGAAATTGAAGCATTGGATATGAAAGCGATTGATTTCGTACTTTCAGGCGATGAAGAATACTGGGACATTCAAAACAAACTCGACCAGCCTGATCAACTCAGTAACGATGATCTGGCTCATCTATATGGCCGTTTTGATGAAATTAACGGTTATTCTGCGCCAGCCAAAGCCTCTCAACTGATGGCGGGTTTGGGCTTTTTTGAACATCAGTCCGAGCTGAGTGTGGCAAGTTTCTCAGGTGGATGGCGAATGCGCTTGAATCTGGCACGTACCCTGATGAGCCGTTCTGATTTGTTGTTACTGGACGAACCAACCAACCACTTGGATCTAGATGCAATTTTATGGCTGGAAGACTGGCTCAAAGCCTATGCAGGTACTTTGGTGCTGATTTCGCATGACCGCGATTTCCTCGATGCCATTACCGATCATATTTTGCATATCGAAAATCAGGAACTGACTTTATATACAGGCAACTACTCAACATTTGAGCGTACCCGTAGCGAACGCCTTGCCCAACAACAACAGGCTTACGAAAAGCAGCTCGAAACTCGTGCACATTTGCAAAAATATATTGACCGTTTTAAAGCGCAAGCCACGAAAGCCAAACAAGCACAAAGTCGTATCAAACAACTGGAACGCATGCAGGAACTTTCTGCCGCGCATGTGGATACCCCATTTACCTTCAGTTTCCGTGAACCGACCAAAATGAGTTCACCGTTACTGGAACTGGAGCATGCAGATATTGGCTATGGCGACAAACTGATTGTAACCAATGTCAATTTGCAGATTACCCCGACCAGTCGCATTGGTTTATTGGGGATGAATGGTGCAGGTAAATCAACACTGATTAAGTCTCTAGTTGGTGATTTGCCATTATTGCGTGGTCATCGTAAAGCTTCGGAATTACTCAATATTGGCTACTTTGCCCAGCACCAGATGGATGCTTTAGATGGTAATGCCAGCCCGATGCTGCAACTCGCGCGTATTGCTGATCCTAAAATCAGCGAAGCGACTTTGCGTTCATTCTTAGGCAGTTTCGGCTTTAGTGGTGAACGTATGGATACGCCTTCCGAAAGTTTTTCGGGTGGTGAGCGTGCACGCCTAGCCTTGGCGCTGATCGTCTGGAAACGCCCAAATGTGTTGATTCTGGATGAGCCAACTAACCATTTAGATTTGGATATGCGTCACGCCTTAACCATGGCTTTGCAAGACTTTGAAGGTGCTGTGGTACTGGTATCGCATGAACGCCAACTGATTGCGAGTGTCTGTGATGAGCTGATTCTGGTTCATGCGGGACGCAGCACAGAGTTTGAAGGTGATTTGGCTGCTTATGCCGACTGGTTACGTCAAGCCCGTCTGGACATCATGAAAAATGGGCAACAGCTGAGCGCGCCTGTTCAGTCTTTAGTGGAAGAAAAGCCCGCAATTTCAAAAACAGATAAAGAAGCTCAACGCAAAGAAACTGCTCGCCGCCGCGATCTGACCCGCCCGATTCGTAAAAATATCGAAAATGCTGAAGCTAAAGTTGAAAAATTGCAGCCTCGTTTGGTGATTATTGAAGAAAAATTGGCTGATTCGAGTCTTTATGATGCCAATCGTAAAGATGATTTGCTCAAACTGATGAATGAGCAAACTGACCTCAAACAGCAACTTGAACAAGCGGAAGAACAAATACTTGAGTTGATGATGGAACTCGAAGAAATAGAAAGTTCATTTGAAGGTTAATCAAATACAAAGCTCGGTCTTAGGACTGAGCTTTGATTTTTCTGTCGCATACTTCACATGAACAGCAGCACGATGTGAACTTGCTTTTTTGTGATCACAATCGTTTAATTAAGCCAGCGATGATTACCATCAGTTGTTGGTTGATTTGAATAGCTAGGTCAATAAAAATGTAATTTAGTGACATTTATTGATTGTGTTCACAAACCAATATGCCGTGAAATATAAGAAGGAAATGAAAAAATACCTTCTAATACGTTGATCTTCAATCAAATACAGTCTAAATTCTAGTCAGTATAATATATGATATTGTGAATTATCACTGTTGATAACTGAGGGGAAATCGTAAATAACTGTGGATAAGTTTTGAGTTATCCATAATTCATAGAGCAGGTTACTCAGTCAAATTTAGAACATTTCTAATTTTGCTGTGTGCAATATCCAAATCATAAGTTTATTTATGCTTATAAACCATAAACATAATACCTTGGACTCAGCTTATAATGCACTTTTTTGATTTCCTATTCAGCCTTGAGCAAGCTCTACCAGCACTATTGCAAGAATATGGCCTATGGCTTTATGTAATTATTTTTCTTATTATTTTTTTTGAAACAGGCTGTATCTTCATGGCATTTTTGCCAGGAGATAGTCTACTGATCAGTATTGGCGCGCTTTGTGCTACGGTGGGCAGTGAACACCTCGTTTATATGATTCTGGTGCTGTTTTTTTCTACGACATTGGGCTACATCATTAATTACTATACTGGACTATATTTTAGTTCACGTATTTTAAATTGCCGCTTTTGTTATGTAAAACAAGAGTATCTCACCAAAACCGATCTATTTTTTCGACGCCATGGCGGCAAAACTATTGTGATGGCTCGGTTCGTTCCATTTGTACGTTCATTTGCACCCTTTGCAGCTGGCTCAAGTGGCATGCCCTATACTGCATTTATGATCTACAATCTTTTAGGTGCTTTTCTCTGGGTCAGTTTGCTGTTATCTGCAGGCTATTTAGGCGGAGCGACCTTTTTATGGATATTACCCGAATAAAAAAGCATCCCGAAGGATGCTCTTTGTTTTAGTACCAATTCAATTAAGCATCAATATCTGCATTGAGCGCATTTTCTTCAATAAAGGCACGACGCGGTTCAACATCATCGCCCATTAAGCAAGAGAACATCCGATCTGCTTCAATTGCATCATCAATGGTCACTTGCAGCATATGACGGTTTTCAGGATCCATCGTGGTTTCCCAAAGCTGTTCAGCATTCATCTCACCAAGACCTTTATAGCGCTGAATCATCATGCCACGGCGCGAGTCCTGCAAGATATGTTGCCATACTTGATGGAACGTATTGACTAAAATACAACGCTCACCTTTTTGTAAATAAGCACCCTCTTCAAGCAAGCTAAACCAGCTTTTTGAGTTCCTTAACAAACGTGCATATTCGGCTGAGTTCAATAAACCTGAATCAAGCAAATAGGCATGCGGCAAATTGTGCACATACACCGTAATGCGTGGCCAGTAATGCATGACTTTGGTTCCATCAGCACTTTCTACCTCAAAGCTTTCCAATGAAACTTCTGGACGAAGGTTTGGTTGGAGCTTGATGATTTCTGCCTGCAAATGTTCGGCCCATGTCTGTACATAATCTTGCTCGACATTTCGTTCAGATTTAAAGGCTTCAACTGCCAATAAACCATCTAGCAAACTTGCTGGGTAACGCTGAGTTAAACGATGCAAACTCTTTTGTGATACCTGATAATCTTGAATCACTTTTGCCAAAGCTTCACCAGCAATTGCAGGTGCTTGAGCACTAATATGTAAAGACAATTCATCAATTGCATTGGAAATTAAATATGTTTCCAAAGCATCATTGTCTTTAATATATTGTTCTTGCTTACCTTTTTTCAGCTTATATAAAGGTGGCTGAGCAATATAAATATAACCACGTTCAACCAGTTCAGGCATTTGACGGAAGAAGAAAGTCAACAACAAGGTACGAATATGTGAACCATCGACGTCCGCATCGGTCATGATGATAATTTTATGATAACGCAGTTTGTCTGGATTATATTCTTCACGCCCAATCCCACAGCCTAATGCGGTAATCAGGGTGCCGACTTCTGCCGAAGAAATCATTTTGTCAAAACGGGCACGTTCCACGTTCAGGATTTTACCTTTCAGTGGCAAAATCGCCTGCATTTTACGGTTACGACCCTGTTTTGCCGAACCACCTGCCGAGTCACCCTCGACCAGATAAAGTTCAGACATCGCTGGATCTTTTTCCTGACAGTCTGCAAGTTTCCCTGGTAAGCCTGCAATATCAAGCGCACTTTTACGACGAGTCATTTCACGGGCTTTACGCGCTGCATCACGCGCACGCGCCGCATCAATGATTTTGCCTGCAATCGATTTTGCTGCTTGCGGATTTTCCAGCAAATACGCTGAAAACTCTTTATTCATTGCCTGCTCAACCGCAGGTTTGACTTCACTCGACACCAGTTTTTCTTTGGTCTGTGAAGAGAATTTTGGATCAGGCACTTTCACCGAAACAATGGCAGTCAAACCTTCACGCGCATCATCACCAGTTACAGCAACTTTTTCTTTTTTAAGGATATTTTCATTTTCAAGATAGTTATTTAAACCACGTGTCAATGCTGCACGGAAACCAGCTAAATGCGTACCACCATCCTTTTGTGGAATGTTGTTGGTAAAACAGCGGACATTTTCCTGATAAGAATCATTCCACTGCAATGCCACTTCAACCGCAATACCGCTATCTGTTTCTGTCGTGAAATGGAAAATTTCATTCAGATGGTTTTTGCCTTGGTTGATGTATTTCACAAACTCAGACAAACCACCTTCATAGTCATAAACATGCTCAAAGTTAATTCGTTCGTCACGTAAAACAATCCGTACGCCTGCATTCAAGAAAGAAAGCTCGCGTAAACGACGTGCCAAAATATCGACATTAAAAATGGTTTGGCTAAAGGTTTCTGCACTCGGCCAGAAACGCACAACCGTACCTGTTTTGTCTGTTGTGCCAATCACACGCAGTGGATACTGTGGATCACCATGTTGATATTCTTGTTCGTGAACCTGACCTGCACGGTAAATTTGCA
This sequence comes from Acinetobacter sp. ANC 4636, assembly GCF_054454555.1. NCBI lineage: Bacteria > Pseudomonadati > Pseudomonadota > Gammaproteobacteria > Moraxellales > Moraxellaceae > Acinetobacter > Acinetobacter sp. ANC 4636. The sequence goes on from NZ_JBTKVD010000016.1 coordinate 8,309, forward strand.
ATTGCAATTTGCTCGATAAAGCATTAACAACCGAAACACCTACACCATGCAAACCACCTGAAACTTTATAGCTATTGTCGTCAAATTTACCGCCAGCATGCAGAATCGTTAAAATCACCTCTGCAGCAGAAACACCTTCTTCTGGGTGAATATCCGTTGGAATACCACGACCATTGTCAGACACACTCACCGATTCGTCTTCATGAATGGTGACGATAATTTCGTCACAATGACCAGCCAAAGCTTCATCAATCGCGTTGTCGACCACCTCAAATACCATGTGGTGCAAACCTGTACCATCGTCAGTATCGCCAATGTACATCCCAGGGCGTTTGCGTACAGCGTCTAAACCTCGTAAAACCTTAATGCTAGAGGAATCATAAGCCTTTTCATTGGTTTGTTCTGTTTGAGAAGCAGATTGAGTCTCTGAACTCATGTTTTCTCCCTAGTCATTGTGAACGGTTGATTCAGCATGCTGTTGATCAGCGTGAATCCGATGAATCTCACCGTTGTCTACATTGAATAATTGATAAAAAATAGATAGATCATGTAAATGTTTTTGTACCAACTCATGATCCAAAGTTGTCAAAAAAACTTGACTACCCAGTTGGCTTAAACGTTCAAGTAAACGTCGTTGGGCAGCATAATCAAGCTCTGCCGTCAAATCATCTAATAATACCACAGTTTCCTTATTGCTCGCATGCAGCATTGCAATCTGTGACAGCTTTAGTGCCATGATCAGTAGTTTTTTCTGTCCCCGAGACAATACCGTATCGGCATCCCCTAGCGCTGTTTTTAAGCGTAAATCTGCCCGATGTGGCCCATATTCGGTATAGCGTCGTTCTTTGTCTTTTTCATGCCCCAAAACCAGTTGTTGCAGCAAACCTTCTTTCTCATGAAAACCAGCACTGTATTCCAGACGGATCTCGACATCAGGTAAGAGGTACTGGATATCCTGCTGAAAAAAAGTATTCCAGCGTTGTACAATACTGGCACGTTGATGATGCAGAATTTCACCATATTCACTGAGCAGCCTGTTCCACGGCTCAAGATCCAGCAAGGTCAGTTGTCGCTGGGCTTTTAACAAACTATTGCGCTGTTTTAAAGCTCGGGTATACGCCTGCCATGTTGTATAAAAATCAGGTTCCACGTGGAACATCAGCCAGTCCAACAACTGCCGTCTGGGCTTTGCCCCATGATCAATAATGTCGGTACTTTGTGGTTCGATCAGTTGAAGTGGCAATAATTTAGCGAGTTGCCCCTGAGTGGCAATGCTATCACCATTGACCTTAATCACCTGCTCGCCTGAAGTCATTTTTTGAATGCCAATTTTATCTTGACCTGCTTGGGCAAAAATCAAGGCATGGCTTTGTTCATGCTGAATATAGTTTCTAGGAAGATGAGTTCGAAAGGAACGCCCTGTCGCAAGCAAATGAATCGCTTCTAAAACCGAGGTCTTACCTGAGCCATTCTTGCCATAAAAAACATTAAATGGCTGCAAGCAAGGCAATGCAGCCATTTTAATGTTACGCACACGTTCGATACTTAAACGCGTAATATGCATAAGCTTAGGATTAGACACGCATTGGCATGACCACATAAGTTTGGTCAGCATGAGTAGGATCTTGAACCAGAACAGATTGGTTCGCTTCAGTCATGGTCATGGTCACATCATCGCCATCCAAGACACCTAACACATCCAGTAAATACTGCGCATTAAATGACATTTCCAACACCTCATCCGCATACTGAATCACCAAGTCTTCACTGGCTTCATCTTGTTCAGGGTTATTGGCACGTAGTTGCAAGGTGTCAGTATAAAAGTTTAAGAATACACCACGTAATTTTTCATTACTTAAAATTGCTACACGCTGCAAAGACTGTTTAAACACATCATGTGCAATCACAACATGTTTATCGCCACCACGTGGAATCACACGACGATAGTCAGGGAATTTTCCGTCGATTAATTTTGTCGTGAAACGTACAGTGACATTGCCCTGCTCTTTGTCACGGTTTGGCACCTGAATCGTCACGTTCAATAACTCACGACCAATCACCAGAGTTAAAGGTTGATCTTCAATCGTTAATAAGCGTTGCAACTCACCGACTGCTTTACGTGGAACAATCGCCTGTAAAGGCTGAGCAGCAGTTGATGCTGCCGAGGTTTCACAAAGTGCCAAACGGTGACCATCGGTTGTGACTGCACGAAGCTGGTTTTGATCAATCTCCAGCAATGTTCCTGTCAAATAAAAACGAACATCCTGTACAGCCATTGCAAAAGACGTTTTTTCAAACAGACGTTTCAATTCACGTTGAGTAACCTGAACTTGGGTACCCTGCGTGTTTTCAGTGTTCAATAACGGATAATCTTCTGCAGGTAATGTACCCAAAACAAAACGACTATTACCTGACTTTAAAATACAACGCTGGTCTTCGGTAATTTGTAAATCAATCAATGCTGCGCTTGGTAAAGATTTGCAGATATCCATCAGTTTACGTGCAGGAACTGTCGTTTCACCTGCTTGTAAACATGCCCCTTCTGCAAACGGCATACTTGCCACCAATTCAACTTCTAAATCCGACCCTGTAATGGTCAATGCTTGTGCAGAAGCTTGAATTTTGACATTAGATAAAATGTTTAAAGTATGTCGACGCTCTACCACCCCAACAACATGAGATAGCACATTTAACAGACTCTCTTTCGCGATTTTTAAACGCACAATGCATTCCTCTAACAGGTATCTTTTTAGACAAATAGGGCTTGAGTCGAGTACTATGCGGCAGAAGTTGACACATTGCAACTCGACTTTTTCTCTTCAATAAACTTGGGATTTTAACTCTGTAACAAGCGGGTTAAATTTTTATAATCTTCATCAAAAATTGGATCTTCTTCGCGCAAGCTTTGTACTTTTTCACAAGCATGCATCACAGTACTATGATCACGTCCACCAAACGCCATGCCGATTTCAGGAAAACTATCTCCCGTCATTTCACGCGCCAAACCCATCGCTAACTGGCGAGGACGCGCATAAATACGAGTACGCTTTGGTCCAACTAATTCCTTGAGTGGAATACGAAAATACTCACTCACCACACGCTGAATATTTTCGGTGCTAATGGTACGTGCACGAATTGCCAAAACATCTTTTAAAGACTCTCGCACAACATCCAGATCAATTGCAGAACCTTTAAAACGCGAAATGGCAACCACTTTATTTAATGCACCTTCCAATTCACGCACATTAGCAACCACTTGCTGAGCAATAAATAACGCACAGTTCCGAGGTAAATCAACACCTGTGCTTTCTGCTTTTTTGAGTAAGATTTCGATACGGGTTTCAATATCAGGCGGCTCTACCCCCACTGATAATCCCCAAGAAAAGCGTGAAACCAGACGTGGATCAAGCTCGGTCAATTCTTTCGGATAACGATCGGAGGTTAAAATAATCTGCTTTGATTCATCCAAAAGTGCATTAAACGTATAAAAAAACTCAACTAAGCTGGCTTCTTTCCCTGCCAACAAGTGAATATCGTCGACCAATAACAAGTCCAAAGAACGACAGTTTTTCTTAAACTCTTCAACCTTGCCTTTTTGTAAAGAACTGACAAAGTCCTGAACAAAACTTTCTGCGGTCATATACATGACACGGGCATTTGGCTTGGCTTGTAGCAAAGCATTGCCGACTGCTTGCATCAAATGTGTTTTACCCAAACCAGTCGGGCCATACAAAAATAAAGGATTGTGCTGAGAAGCGCCTAATTGTGTCAGAACCTTACGGCAAGTTTCAGCTGCCATTTGGTTGGAACGGCCTTCCACAAACAAAGAAAATGTAAATAACGGGTTTAACTGACGCTTTTTACTGAGTTTTGCAGCAAAAGGTTGTGCAAGAGAGCTAATTTCAGGTTCTTTTTCCTTTTTTGTCATACTAGGTGCAGGCGTTTCTAGTGCTGACACTGTCGTTGCAGGTTGCTCACTGGCTTTTAAGATTGCGCCAGGGCGAGAATCCACCATAATCTCAACATGGCGAATACGACCTTCGGAAAGCTGCTCTGCCAAAATTGAAATCAACTCCAGATGGTGTTCCTGAATATAACGTGTCCAGTATGGATTAGGCGCATATAAACGTAATGTATGCTCATGCTCTTCAGCAACCAATGGTCGAATCCACATCGCAAAGACATTATCAGAGAGCTCTTGTCGCAAGCGAGTTAAGCAGTCCGTCCAAAGCATGTGATTCCCCTATGTACCGACTCAAAGAAAAAGATACCCTGCACTTCATTTGCAGGGGGTGGTTATTCTAACTAAGTTATCCACATCTGTCATAGAAAAATCCACAGATCCGAATAAAAAATAGCATTTCAATGTGGAAAAGTTTCCCCACAAGTCTTGTGGATAAGTTTATACACAAGCTGTGGATAAAATAACACAAAAAGTTATCCACATTCTATAAAAAAGATAACAACAATAATATCCACAGCATAATATTATGTTTTTTATTTAAAAAAATCGATTATCCACAGAAAATATCAACACTAATAATAATAAATTTAAATTTTAAGTATTAAATTTAATTAATAACGTGGGTAGTTTTTGTGGATAAGTATGATTTCTTGAATTTAAATTCAAATTTAAAAAGAATTGATGGAAGGACTGTTGATAACTTTGAGTGTATAAATCCCAATTTAAATTCAAACTATAGAAAACAAAAAACAGTATTTTTTTAAACCCTGTCAAATTAAGCGTGTCATATAGGGAAATATGTAAGAAATCGCGTAAAAAACAGCTTTTTGATTGACAGTACGCTAAATGCACAATAAAATCGCGAACCTTTATAGATAGATCAATTTTGGAGTTTCTGTATGAAACGTACATTCCAACCATCTGAATTAAAGCGTAAACGCGTTCATGGTTTCCGTGCTCGTATGGCAACTAAAGCTGGTCGTCAAGTTTTAGCTCGCCGCCGTGCAAAAGGTCGTCATAGCTTAACTGTATAATTCAAAGTTAACGCTTCATCGACCTGGGTGTATGACACGTTATAGTTTCAGCACAGACGTTCGTATACGCTGTGCTGTAGATTACAAAAATGTGTTCGATGGTGCGCTTTTTAAAGTGCACCAACCCCACTTTCTTTTTTTGGCAAAGCCAAGCGAACAGATGAGTCGCCTTGGAATTGTTGTGGCTAAAAAGAAAGTACGTCGTGCACACGAAAGAAATCGAATAAAACGGATCGCTCGCGAAAGTTTTCGCTTGAACCAACAGGCTATTGCTTCGTTGGATATTGTTGTTATGCCTAAAATAGGCATAGAAGATATTTCAAATGCTGAATTGCACCAGCAATTAAAATTTGCTTGGCAAAAACTCAATCGCTTGGTACATAAGCGCCAGAATAATACGTCTATTTCCCCACAAAAGTAGAGATGGCCAATGGTTCGTATCCTGCATTGGTTGGTACGTCTTTATCAGATTGCGATTAGTCCTTTGCTTGGACCGCGTTGTCGCTATATTCCTACCTGTTCTCAATATGCGTTAGAAGCTTTGCAAACGCATGGTGCTGTACATGGAGTATGGCTAGCAACTTGTCGTGTCTGCCGTTGTCATCCTTGGGGAGGTTCAGGATATGATCCTGTACCTGCAAAGGCGATCCGTTTTATTTCCTTTCAGCAAATCGATTCTCAAACGCTTCATGTTACTGTACCCTTTCGTGAACGTTTCTTGAACCAAAATCACTCTAACTACTTGGGGTCATAGCTATGCAACAATGGGCCAGGTTTGCGATTATCGGTGCCATGTTGGTTACCGCTTATTTGCTCATTTTGGCTTGGCAAAAAGACTATGGACACACAACGAGCGCACCGCAGCAGCAAAATACTGCTGTCGTATCGCGTGATGTGTCTGCTGATTTGCCAAATAGTCAAAATACAGCATCTACAGATATGCCGCAGACCAATGCTGCTGCACCAGCAAACACGACTGCTGCTCCAGTCAGCCAGCATTTGATTACTGTACAAACAGATTTATATCGCCTTTGGATTACACCAAAAGGTGGTGATATTGTGCGCCTTGAACTGCTTGCACATGATGAAAGTAAAGGTAGTAACCAGCCTTTTGTCATGCTCGAGAGCGACAACAAACGCACATATGTCGCACAATCTGGTTTAATTGGTGCCAATGGACCAGACAGCAGTGCAAATGGTCGTCCTGATTTTGAGGTAGAGAAAAACAGCTATACCTTAAATGATGCGAAAACTGTGACTGAAAACGGCAAAACTGTAAAAGTTTTAACTGTGCCAATGGTGTATAAAACTGCCAATGGCGTCGAGATTGTTAAGACTTTTACCTTCAAACAGGGTAATTACCCAATTGAAGTGGGCTATCAAGTCATGAACCGCAGCCAGCAAAACTGGCAAGGTCAATTCTTTGGTCAAATTAAACGTGATGACTCTGTCGATCCAGGTAAGTCAAGTCAGGGTATTTTCCAGTTAGGAACTTATCTTGGTGGTGCTTGGGGTACGCCAGATCAGCATTACAACAAGTTGAAATTTGCCAATTTCAATGACGACAAGCTCAATGTTCAAGCCAAAGGTGGTTGGGTGGCTGTGGTTCAGCACTACTTTGTCAGTGCGTGGATGCCTGGGTCATTAAAACTGACTCAAGCCAACGGACAACCATATACCGCAACTCTACAATCTCGTAGAGCGGGCGAATCCATGAATATTATTGGATTCACTTCACCTGCCATTACTGTGCCTGCTGGGACTAAAATGGAAGTGAATGCGACCTTCTATTCAGGACCTAAAGTTCAGTCTGAGCTGAAAGATTTGGCAGTCGGTTTAAACCAAACTGTAGATTATGGTTGGTTGTGGCCAATTGCAAAACTGTTGTTCCTCGGTTTGGAAACTTTCCATAAGTTCTTGGGCAACTGGGGCTGGTCAATTATTCTTTTGACTGTTGTCGTGAAGATGATTTTGTGGCCATTGTCTGCAAAAAGCTATCGCTCAATGGCAAAAATGCGTGTGATTGCGCCTGAAATGCAACGCATGAAAGAAGAGTTTGGCGAAGACCGTATGCGTTTCTCTCAAGAAATGATGGCGCTTTACAAACGCGAAGGGGTTAACCCACTTTCAGGTTGCTTGCCATTGTTCATGCAAATGCCGATTTTCTTGGCATTGTACTGGGTATTGATGGAAAGCGTTGAGTTGCGTCATGCGCCGTGGTTAGGCTGGATTACTGACTTATCTGCAATGGATCCATGGTTTATTTTGCCGTTAATCATGGGTGGAACCATGTTTGCACAGCAAATGTTGAACCCTCAACCTGCTGACCCAATGCAAGCTAAAGTGTTCCGCTTAATGCCGATTATCTTTACGGTATTTATGCTGTTCTTCCCTGCAGGTCTGGTGTTGTACTGGATTGTGAACAACAGTATTACCATTTTACAGCAGTGGTTTATTGCACAAAGTGTGAAAAAACAGCGTGAAACTCAAGCGGGTACTTAATCTCGCCTGAGCCAAGCAGACAACTGCTGAATAAATCCGCCTAAGATGATACGCTTAGGCGGATTTTTCTTTGACTGAATATTGATAAATTTAGGTGTGCTATGCAAAACCCAACCACCATTGCTGCAATCGCAACGCCGCCAGGTCGTGGTGGTGTCGGTGTCATTCGGCTGTCAGGTCCTAAAGCTTATGCCATTGCACAAGCGATGAGTCAAAAAGCCCTACCCCAAGCCCGTATGGCAGGTTTTCGCCAGTTTTACGATGCTCAGGGTGAGGTGATGGATGAGGGGCTAGTGCTGTGCTTCCCAAATCCAAACTCCTTTACTGGTGAAGATGTGGTGGAATTGCAGGGACATGGTGGTCCAGTCATTCAAAATGCCCTGCTCGCACGCTTACTGGAGCTTGGAGCAACCGCAGCCAAAGCAGGCGAATTTTCCATGCGTGCCTTTGAAAATGGCAAGCTGGATTTGGTGCAGGCGGAAGCGATTGCCGACTTGATTGACGCGACTTCCCAAGCGGCTGCACGTTCTGCGGTACGCTCATTGCAAGGTGCATTTTCCAATAAGGTCAACACTGTTTTGGAAAAACTGATTCACTTGCGTTTGCATGTTGAAGCTGCGATTGATTTCCCTGAAGAAGAAATTGATTTTCTGGCTGATGGCAAGATTTTGGGATTGCTAGAAGATGTACAACGCTCAGTACAATCGGTACAGCAATCAGCACGTCAGGGACAACTGTTACGTGAAGGCTTGCAGGTGGTGATTGCGGGTAAACCCAACGCGGGCAAGTCCAGTTTGCTGAATGCCTTGGCTGGGGTTGAACGCGCGATTGTAACGGACATTGCAGGAACCACACGTGATGTCTTGCATGAAAAACTCAGTCTCAATGGTCTGCCAATTACCCTGACTGATACCGCTGGTTTACGGGAAACTCGTGATATTGTGGAAAAAGAAGGGATTCGCCGTGCCATTAAAGAGATTGAACAGGCAGATTTGCTATTGCTGGTGTATGACTTGAGTCAAGGTGAAGAACCGTTGCAGCTTGCGCAGCACTATTTTGCCGAACATTTAGAGCCGCGTCGCCTGATGCTGATTGCCAATAAATGCGATCTGACAGAAACGGCGCCTGAGATTGGTGAATATCAGGGCTTTCGTCATATTACGGTGTCAGCGAAGCAGGAAATGGGGGTTCAGGCGCTTATAGATGCGATTACAGCGCATGCAGGCTTTCATCCTGAAGAAGATACCTTTATTGCACGAACGCGTCATTTGGACGCAATGAAGCGTACACAGCAGTATTTGGCAGAGGCGCGTGTGCAGCTTGTCGATTTTCATGCAGGTGAACTGGTTGCCGAATCCCTACGCCTTGCCCAAAATGCGCTCAGTGAAATCACGGGTGAGTTTAGTGCGGATGATTTGCTTGGGAAAATCTTCGGATCGTTTTGTATCGGAAAATAATCAAAAAGCTGCCCAAAGGGCAGCTTTTTTTTGAATGAACTTTTATTTTTTATCAACTGAAATTGCACCAGGGCCTGCAACAGCCAGCAATAAGAACCCACCCACAATACTCATGTTTTTAAAGAAGTGAATTTTAGTATTCAAATCTTGCATCATATCGCCAGTAGTGTGCCAATAAGTATGCCCAATCATGGCACTTCCCAGTGTATAAAGCGCTAAAAGCACAGCAATTGGGCGTGTATAAAAACCAATCAGAATCAGTAAACCCAAAAAGGCTTCAGCCACAACAGCAATAATCGCAGATAGAGTTGGCAATGGTGCATGAAGCATGTTCATGTACTGAACCGTACCTTCAAAGCCTGTTAATTTGCTAAAACCAAAAATCAGGAATAGCGTAATTAATAAAACACGAGCAAGCAGTAAAACAAGCGATTTGGCTGAACCAAAGTCCAGATAACGTAGTGAGGTCATGACGCAACTCCAGTATTTTGTTTAAATATTGTGCGATCATATGGGGTGTAAAAAAATTAATAAATGTTAAAAAAAGTACATATTGTTTTAAAAATAGAACAATTGGGGTGCATTTAGCATTGGCTATAAAAAAACATACATTTTTAGGATATTGAGATCGTAATCTCTAGCCGTAGCGTTTTAATAATTTTAAAAATTCTTCTAGTTCAGTTTCATTAACTGCAGTCGCTTCAGCCAAAACATGATGACGTAAATGCTCTTCGATCAGCTCATTCATTAAACCATTGATGGCGCCTTTAATGGCTGCAACCTGCTGTAACACCTCAATACAGTTGCTGTCCCCTGCTTCTAGATTGGATTCCACACTGTTAATTTGTCCTTTCAGACGTTTGACGCGATTCAATATTTTTTTATCGTGGTGAAGATGGCTCATATCCGAACTCGAAAAAAAGAAATATACTATGGGGGAGTATATTTGAGTAATCCTGAAATGCAACGTATAGATTCAAACCGATCCCATCATCACCAGTTTGATGAAGGAAATCCCTTGGCTCAGAAACGTATTTTGTGGGCAACGATTCTAACTGGAATCATGATGGTTTTTGAAGTCGCTGGCGGATGGATTTTTAATTCGATGGCGCTTTTGGCGGATGGTTGGCATATGAGTTCACACATGCTGGCTTTAGGACTTGCTTATATTGCCTATCGTGCTGCCCGTCATTACTCTCGCGATCAGCGCTTTAGTTTTGGAACATGGAAAATTGAAATTCTTTCAGGGTATAGCAGTGCGATTTTATTGATGGTGGTTGCTTTGCTGATGGCATTCCAGTCGGTTGAGCGTCTACTCTCGCCTGTACAGATTCATTATAACGAAGCGATTTTAATTGCGGTGATTGGGCTGCTGGTCAATTTGCTTTGTGCCTGGTTACTGCATGACGACCCGAATCATCACCATCACCACCATCATGGTCATCATCACCATGAAGATGATCATGGGCATGAACATCATCACGACCTAAATCAGAAAGCAGCATTTATACATGTAGTGGCAGATGCGATCACCTCTGTATTTGCGATTCTTGCGCTACTTGCAGGCAAATATTTTGGCTGGAATTTTTTAGATGCTTTATTGGGGATCGTTGGTTCGGTTTTAGTTGCAAAATGGTCTTGGGGATTGCTCAAAGAAACAGGAAGAACTTTACTTGATGCTGAAATGGATCACCCTGTCGTGACAGAAATTGTAGAAGTGATCGAGCAGTTAGGCGAGCATCTTGAGATTACCGATTTACATGTATGGAAAGTGGGTAAAGGTAAATTTTCTTGTATTTTGGCTTTGGAAACCGTGCAGAATGTCAGTGCAGATGAAATTCGTGAGGCTTTATCGGTCCATGAAGAAATCGTGCATATTTCAGTGGAAATTAATCCCAAGCTGTAACTATGTTCCACGTGAAACCTGCTGACAAATTTACAACGCTTTGTTGTGGAAGCAAGCATACGCAAGAAAAGTTGATCCGTTAAAATCAGCTTTTCTTGAGGGTGTGTATTTAGAATGAAAAAATTGAGTCTTTTACTGTTGGCCTGGTGTTGTTCGAGTCTTGCTGTGGCTGATGTTGCCAGTTTAAATAGCCAACTCAAGCGCCAATATCCCAATCTGAATTTTCAGAATATCGCAGCGACTGAAGTGCATGGTATTTATAGCGCTACCCTAGATAAACAAATTGTATATTTAGATGAAGCTGGACAGCATGTCATGCTTGGTAGCATGATTCGCCTCAAAGACCAGAAAAATCTAACTCAGAATTTAGTCATACAAAACAACCGTGTGGACTGGCGTAGCCTTCCCTTACAAGATGCGTTAAAACAGGTTAAAGGCAATGGGCAGCATCAACTGGCGATTTTTGTTGATCCGAATTGCCCTTATTGCAAAAAACTGGAAAAAGAACTCGATAAACTCAATAATGTGACGATCTATCGTTTCTTGTACCCGATTCGCCCACAATCCATTGTTTCATCAAAACAAGTCTGGTGTAGTCCAAACCGTAACTATGCCTGGGATAATTTGATGGGGCGTGGGTTAATGCCAACAGCAAGTTCGACTTGTGCCAATCCGATTCAGCGTAATTTACAGCTGGGTCAAAAGCTCAAAATTGAAGGCACGCCAGGGCTTATTTTTGCTAACGGTTATCGCGCGCTAGGCTATACGCCTGCTGAGCAGATTCAGGCATTTTGGCAGCAAAATGGCTTATAACTCATACATAATAAAATAACATAGCACTCACGGGCGCTATGTTATTTCAATTTTTGCTTTAGGTGTTTTTACGGATAAAGTTATAAATAATTAAAATGACAATCGCACCAATCACCGAAGCAATAAACCCTGCCGATGAATGTGCGCCATAAAACCCAAGCATGCGTCCACCATAGGTGGCGATGACTGAACCTGCGATGCCTAACAAGGTGGTGACAATAAAGCCCGCTTGGTCATTGCCAGGATATAAAGCACGTGCAATCAAACCTGCAATAAAACCAATAATAATCACAACAATCAGATGCCACATGTTGTTGCTCCTTCATTTTGTTATGTCAATACAATAAAAATAGTGTGCAAGATCAATATGACAGGAAATAGCTGATTATTGCGAATTCTCGTTATATTTTGTTATAAAAAAAGTGGTGTCCTGCACCACTTTTTGATTTTTAAGCTTACAGACCAATTTCACCAATAAATGGCAAGTGGCGATATTTTTGATCATAGTCCAAGCCATAACCAACAATAAATTTATCTTCTACTTCAAAACCCAAAAACTTCACATCGAGCTCAATTTCACGGCGTGAAGGTTTGCTGACCAAAGTACAGAGTTGAATCGAGTTCGGGTTGCGAGTTTGTAACATTTCCATTACTTTGCTTAAGGTGTTGCCTGAGTCGATAATGTCTTCAACCACAAGCACATCTTTACCGCGAATTTCACCATCAAGATCTTTGAGAATTTTCACATCGCGTGATGAGACTGTTCCGCCACCGTAGCTAGAAACCGTCATAAAGTCGAGCTCATGTGCTTTGGAAATTTGACGGCACAAATCTGCCATAAAAATGACGGAACCACGTAGTAGTCCAATCAATACCAGTTCTTTATCACTATGGGCATAGTGAGCATTGATCTGTTCACCTAGCTCTTTGACTTTGGCTTGAATAGCCTCTTCAGAAATCATTACGCTCAATTGCACAGTCATGGACAGCTACCTAAAAACATCAGTATGTAAAAAGAAAAAAGGTGTTGACCTGCAACACCTCGACTTCATGAGTTAATACTAAAATTTTAAAACAATTTCATGTTTCCTGCATCTATTCTTGCCCAACAAAATGTAAGGATCTGATTTTTGTAGTTGATTTTATTAACAAAATCGACCTAAAAATCCAGTTTTATTTGCTAAATTTACGCTGTCCGTATACGTAAGTTGCATGGATACTGCGGTCATCTCCCATGGTAAAGAGCGCAAATAAACTGTCTTCAATCGATTTGGCACGAGACTGGCGCAGACTTTGTAATGCTGTAGCATTTAAGTCCAGTACCACAAAATCAGCTTCTTTACCGACGTTAAAATTGCCGAGTTTATCCTGTAAATCCAGCGCTTTTGCTCCACCCAGTGTGGCGTGATATAGCGATTCAAACGCTGAGAGTTTATTACCTTGTAGCTGCTGAACTTTGTAGGCTTCATTCAGTGTTTGTAGCTGACTGAAGGATGTGCCTGCACCAATGTCTGTGCCTAGCCCGACTTTGACCTGTTTTTCCCATGTTTTATTTAGTGGGAATAAACCGCTGCCTAAGAACAGGTTTGAGGTTGGGCAAAACGCAATCGCAGAGTCCGTATCGTGCATGCAGTTCCATTCTTCATCTTCCAGATGCACGCAATGTGCAAACACCGAACGCTGACCTGTCAACCCATAATGATGATAAACATCCAGATACCCCTGACGCTCAGGGAATAGCGATTTGACCCATGCGATTTCATCCTTGTTTTCACTCAAATGCGTATGGACATAGACATCAGGGAATTCCTGTTTTAACTGCCCTGCTTTTTCCAGTTGTTCAGGTGTTGAAGTCGGTGCAAAGCGTGGGGTAATCGCATATAGCGCACGCCCCTGCCCGTGCCATTTCTCGATTAAGGCTTTGGAGTCCTGATAACTACTGTCCGCAGTATCACACAAACCCTCAGGAGCATGGCGATCCATCATGACTTTGCCTGCAATCAGGCGCATATTAAAATTGGCAGCTGCCTCAAACAAGGCATTGACGGATTCAGTATGCACGGTACAGAAAACCAGTGCCGTGGTTGTTCCATTTTTAAGTAATTCCTGAATAAAGAAATGTGCAATATGCTCGGCATAATTACGATCTTTAAACTGTAGTTCTGTTGGGAATGTATAGGTGTTTAACCAACTTAAAAGCTGTTCGCCGTATGCACCCACCATTTCGGTTTGTGGATAGTGAATGTGCGTGTCAATAAAACCTGGCACAATTAATTGTTCAGGATAATGCTGAATTTCGACCTGTTTCGGTAAGTGTGCTTGGGCATCTTGCCACGTGCCAAACCATTTGATTTTTCCATGCTCGCTGATCAGCACGCCATCTTCTAGATAACGAACTTGTTCAGCAATTTCAGACGGATGTTGAACCAGTTGTTGAATATCTAAGAAACGACCACGAATGACACTGATAGGAGAACAATTTGACATGGAAAACCTGCTTTTTACTTTTTTCGAGTGATTGTAACGCATTTGTACAATAACTTGAAAACCTGATTATGTGTCATAAAAAATGGGTAGTTTTGCTACCCATAAAATTTGGCTTTTAAATTTTTGATTGAAGCAAAAATTGTTCCATTTCAAACAGGTTTAAGGGTAAATAGGATGAAATTCACCTGATTTTCCAATTGAAATGAACACTTTATTTTGATTTTTTCTGATAGCGTAGTGAGAGTAATGCGGTGATTGCTAGCACTAAAACGATAAAACCCAGTGAAATCCAGATCGGTAAGTGTACGACATCTAGCAGCAGCATTTTGCCCCCAATAAATAACAGGATAATCCCCAAGCCGTATGGCAAATAATGCATTTTCTCTGCTGCACCTGCCAGCAGGAAAAACATAGCACGTAAACCTAGAATTGCCATCAGGTTCGCACTCAGTACAATAAACGGATCGCTGGTGACGGCGAAAATTGCAGGAATGGAATCGACTGCAAAAATCACATCGGAAAACTCAACCAAAATCAGCACTACAAATAATGGCGTGATCCAGCGTTTCCCTTGCTCATAAACGACAAAGTGATTATCACGTAGTGTTGAGGTAATTGGGACATGCTTGCGTAGCCACTTGAGTAAATGCATGTCTTCAATGTTGGCATCTTCATCTTGCCCTTTGAGAAATTTAAAGCCTGTATAGACCAAAAACGTGCCAAAGATATATAGAATCCATGCAAACTCTTGCACCAGCCACGCACCAATAAAAATAAATACAGTACGCAATACAATCGCACCCAGTACGCCGTAGAGCAGCACTTTACGTTGTAGTACAGGTGGAATAGCAAAAGCCGAGAAAATCATCAGCCAGACAAAGACATTGTCAATTGCCAGCGATTTTTCCAGTAAGTAACCCGAAAGGTATTCAAGGGTTTTTTGATTGGCAACCGCTACAGAAGTGGTCTGTTCTAAGTACAGCCATAATCCGCCTGCAAACAGCATGGCCACCGACACCCATGCGATACTCCAGTAGGCTGCCTGCCTGAGAGGAACATGGTCAGATTTGTTGTTTTTAAAGCCGATAAAATCGATCATCAGCATGATGGCTACAATGCCAAAGAACGCCAGATAGAGTCCGAGACTACCAATAGATTGCATGAGTTATTCTCCTCATCATCTGGCAATCGTCTCGTTTTCTTACATAAAAAAACCTTGACCTGCTGCCAGATGAAAAAACATCTGTGTCAACATGATCAAGGTCTTGCCTACACCATACAGGGTATGGTGCTCAGATACCGACTTTTTGCAAAGTGTATTGACGATACCTGACACGTAACATTTTGCTATGATGCAAGTGCTACGTTTGGAGGAGGCTACTCCCCTTGTCAAACTTAATTTTGCATTAGGGATTGAGCTTCACTCATCCTAATGTTTGAGTAGCATGCCATAGTTTTTCTCGTTGTGCAATTTGTACGCAGCATTGAAATGTAAGGGGTGAAAATCATGTCAGAACAACAATTATTTATCGTGTTGCTGGGTGGGAAGCATGCACAGGCACGTGTCGAGGTTCATGATATTATCCCCGTGATTTATCCCCAACTTGAAAAAAGTTATCCACAGTTAAAGCAGCGCTGGTTTGGTGTACCTCAAGGTTTGCATATTGATGCATGGATGTGTGTTCATGGCGTGCAGTATCAAGGGGTGAATTATCGGGTTGAAATCGTCCCTTACTCTAAACCGATGCGTAGCCAGTTAAAACTTTATCTGATCAATCTCGGCTCGTATCTGACTGGTGAATTTGGTGAATTTCATCGCTATGTTGTGGTCGCGGGGATGAGTCCTGCCGATGCCCGACAGCAAGGTAAATTACACATTGAACAGCACTGGTATAAAGCCCATACCGATGCGGTGATTGATATTGATGAGTGTCTGGCTTTAGATTTAATCGATGGCTATGCCGTCCATCTGGTACAGGGTAATTTCAAAGAGAATCATTTTGAAAATACTTATATTGTTTTAAGTTGAAATCTTTCAATAAATTGTCATACGACTGAAACGATTTTGTCATTTTTATATTTTAGATTAAAAAGAAAAAATCCAGAAAAAAGCAAGGCGCTGATTGGGAGAGTCAGTGCCTTGCTTTTTTATTTTTTTAATGCTTAACGAGGTATCAGATTATTTTACCCAGCCCCGATTGAGCAATGGTTTACAGACAATTTGGTAGAGTTGGGTAATGAACTGTAGGATGCGTTCTCCAAAAATTTTCCATAACCAAATTCCGAAAATATTGACCATGAGTGCGATACAAAAGGCGCCGAGCATATCCATTGGAAAATGCACACCTAAATACACCCGTGACCATGCCACTAAAGCGGCCAGTACTAACAATAAACTGCCTGCGAACTTACGCCCAGAAAACCAGTAAGATAATGCAATGGTGCTAAAAATCAGCATGTGATCACTTGGAAAAGACGCATCTGGCGCATGCTGAATAAAGGTGTGCCCAACATGTATCATGAAAGGTCTTGGATGGAAGTAAATCTGGGAAATAATAAAACCAGTGCCGAGTGCAATTGCCGTAAAAAATACCGCTTTAAAAGCGCGCTCTTTGAGCGCTTGATCACCTAAAAACCATAAAAACAGTAAAAATAAAATCAGTAAATAAAACGTATCATTAGCAATAAAAATCGCCAGATCAATCATGGTATTGCTGGCATGTTGTGGTGCATTGATTTTCGCGAACCACGCTAAATTAAGCGCTTCTAGAGACATGCTCATATATCAGGCCTCGAATTAAATTGCGCTATGATAAAGATGTGACCTTAAGAGAAAGAAATAGAAAAGTTACAGTTTTGTAATTTTTAATTATTATGGGTTGTATATAGATTTGATGGCTAATAATGAGTCAAAAGCAGCATCTCAAGATACTGCTTTTGATTAAAAATATTGTGGATTACTTGGCTTTTAACGCAGCAATCAGTTTTTGGTGTAAACCACCAAAACCGCCATTTGACATAATCACCACCGCATCGCCCTCACCTGCTTGCTGACAAATTGTGGTAATGATTTGCTCTAGAGAACGCGCAACGACAGCATGGTTTGGTGCAGCATCCACTACAGGCTGTAAATCCCAGTCCAGACCTTCGGGCTGATACCAAATCACTGCATCGGCTAAGCGTGCCGACTGAGCCAGTTGATCTTTATGACTGCCCATACGCATGGTGTTGGAACGCGGCTCAATAATTGCCCAGAGTTTACGCTCGCTCAGGCGCTTGCGTGCGCCGTCTAGTGTGGTTTCAATCGCTGTTGGGTGATGGGCAAAGTCATCATAAACTTCAATGCCATGCACCGTATCGAGTAATTCCATACGGCGTTTAACCCCACCAAAACATGACAATGCTGCACAGGCTTGTTCAATCGAAACACCGACATGTTCCGCTGCAGCAATGGTCGCCAGTGCATTGGCAACACTATGCTGCCCTGTCATGTTCCACTGTACTTCAGCTTTGAATTCGCCGTGTTGCAGCACTTTAAAATGACTGCCATCGGCTGAAACCAGTTCGGCAGAAAGTTCCGCTTTCTCATTGGCTGCAAGGCTGGTACGTACTACAGGCGTCCAGCATCCCATTTCTAGTACAGTATCAATATTGGTTTCAGTGATTGGTGCAATGATGCGCCCTTCACTTGGAATGGTACGAACCAAGTGATGGAACTGCTTTTGAATCGCTGCCAAATCATCAAAAATATCGGCATGGTCAAATTCAAGGTTATTTAAAATCGCAGTTTTCGGGTGGTAATGTACAAACTTGGAACGTTTGTCGAAAAATGCCGAATCGTATTCATCCGCTTCGACACAGAAGTATTTGCCACCGCCCAAACGCGCACTTTGACTAAAACCGAGTGGTACACCACCAATCAGAAATCCAGGATTTAAACCTGCCTGATCCAGTACCCATGCCAGCATGGTCGTGGTGGTGGTTTTACCGTGTGTTCCTGCAACACCGAGGACATGTTTGCCTTGCAACACATGATCTGCCAAGAACTGTGGACCTGAAATATACGGTAAGCCAGCGTTAAGCATATATTCGACTGCATCAATGCCGCGTTTCATGGCATTGCCCACGATGACCAAGTCAGGATGTGGCTGTAAATGGCTACGATCATAGCCTTGCATTAAGGTAATGCCTGCATTTTCCAGTTGAGTTGACATGGGCGGGTAAACATTTTGATCTGACCCTGTAACGGTATGCCCAAGCTCACGAGCTAACAGTGCCAATGACCCCATAAAAGTGCCGCAAATACCCAAAATATGCAGATGCATAACTCGCCTACTCCACTGTTTCCGATATGCTGAATCGTGTGTTTATTTGAAATTATTGGCAACCATAGCAAGGCTGTATTTGAAAAGATAGTCAAAAAACGTGAGAACTTGTATGGGTTTGCCAAGAGGATTGGGCTTTAGCCAATCCAGCGTGGATATTTTTTGAGAGCTTGATAGGCTAAAAAATTTAAGCCCAGTGCGATCAGCAATGCACCCAAAATATCAAAGGGAAAATGCACACCCAGATAAATTCGTGACCAGCCCACGGCGAGTGCTGCCAGCAACAAGCCACAGCCAATCCAGAATTTAGATGAAAAACAGTAAGCAAACGCAATTGTGCTCATCACCAGCATATGGCTACTTGGAAATGAGTTGTTATTGGAATGTCGAATATGATTTTCGCTTAAGCCAAGCGTAAATGGACGCGGAAAATCAAAAGTATGATCAAAGATATAATTTAAAATAGATGCACAAAGGGTCAATACGAGAGCTTTAAGAAAGAGTACAGGATAACTTTTTCTAAGTACCATACTAAACAGTAAAATGACCGCTAAAATTGTGGTGAGATAATGCGAGAAAAATAAGGCAGCGCTTAAAGCAAATTCAGAATGACGTCCTGTCATATAAATCATTTTAAATAAATCATAATTAAGCTGTGTCAGATTCAACATTTTTCGGCAATGATCCAATAAATTTTCTGTGTGCATTTTAAGGGATTTATCAGGATGATGCTTTAAACAAAAATCCTATAAAGATCTTTCTCAGATAACATGCTGATTTTAATATTTTTAAATGTATTACAAGTATCTTGATGCGCTGAGAAATCATGACATGATTTTCGTAAAACTATAATATAAATCAGAATCGTTTATTTGGAATTGACATTTTGATCACGCCCTTACCTTTTATTTTGCTGATTATTTCCAACTGTTTTATGACGTTGGCATGGTATGGGCATTTGAAATTTTTACATGCTGCTCCGCTTTGGAAAGCCATCTTATTTGGCTGGTGTATTGCCTTCCTCGAATATAGTTTCATGATTCCTGCCACGCGCTTATTTGCCCAGCAAGGCTTTAGCATGGGTGAAATGAAAATTACCCAAGAGGTGGTGACTTTACTGGTGTTTGTGCCCTTCATGCTGTTTTTATTTAAACAACCTTTCAAACTTGATTATCTATGGGCTGGATGTTGCTTGCTCGGCTGTGTGTATTTTGTGTTTCGTAGCCAATAATCTGGAAATTCATCGTGAAGCGATGAGTATTTTTGGAGAGGATGAAAAAAACCGCTATACTAGAGTGCCCTAATATTTATGCAATGCACTTCTTGGCTTTGCTAAGCGCATTGATCTACTTACGCTTTGGAAATATCAATGAATACGGTCGCAGCTCCAGACGCTCAACCTTTAGTCGGAATTATTATGGGTTCTCAATCTGATTGGGCAACCTTAGAACACACTGCCAATATGCTCAAACAGCTTGGTGTCCCTTTTGAAGCTGAAGTGGTTTCTGCACACCGTACTCCAGACCGTTTGTTTGAATATGCCGAAACTGCGCGCGAACGTGGTATTCAAGTGATTATTGCAGGTGCTGGCGGCGCAGCGCATTTACCAGGTATGTGTGCGGCTAAAACTGATTTACCTGTTTTAGGTGTTCCGGTCAAATCATCGATTTTAAATGGTGTCGACTCTCTCCTTTCGATTGTACAAATGCCAGCAGGTATTGCAGTAGGTACTTTGGCGATTGGTCCTGCAGGTGCAACCAATGCTGCGATTATGGCAGCACAAATTTTAGGTTTGACACGTGCTGACATCGCTAAAAATGTCGCGGATTTCCGTGAAGCACAAACTGCTAAAGTTGCCAACAACAACATTCCAGGTCAGGTATAAACGAGATTTGATCATGAACAAAACCATCGGAATTTTTGGTGGTGGTCAACTGGGTCGTATGATGGCCCAAGCTGCGTTACCACTAAATATCCAATGTACTTTCTTTGAAGCCAGTACCGATTGCCCATCTGCGATGTTGGGTCAAGTGATTTCAAGTCAGGCAGAAAACGGTTTGCAGCAATTTATTGACAGTGCAGATGTTTTTAGTCTGGAATTTGAAAATACACCATTAGCTGATGTTGATGTGTTGACGCAAAGCAAGCAATTGCATCCACCGCGTCAGGCGTTGGCAATTGCACAAAACCGCTTGCTTGAAAAAGCCTTGTTTGATCAGTTGGATATTCCAGTTGCACCCTATCGTGCCGTGGATAGCCTTGAAAGCCTAAAACAGGCAGTGACTGATTTAGGTTTGCCAATTGTCCTGAAAACTGCGACAGGCGGTTATGATGGCAAAGGTCAGTTTGTCCTGCGCTCTGAAGATCAGATCGATACCGCATGGGCAGAACTCGGCCCCGCAAAAAGCTTGATCGCTGAAAGCTTTGTGAAATTCTCACGTGAAGTTTCGATTATTGCGGTACGTGGACAAAACGGCGAAGTCAAAACCTGGGCATTGGCAGAAAACCATCATCACAACGGCATCTTGTCACACTCGATTGTACCTGCGCCAAATAGTGCAGATTTGCAGCCAGTGGCACAGGACTACATTACCCGTTTGCTCAATCATTTGAATTATGTCGGTGTGTTGACGCTTGAACTGTTCGTGACAGAACAAGGTCTATATGCCAATGAAATGGCGCCACGTGTGCATAACTCAGGGCACTGGTCAATTGAAGGTTCAGTCTGCTCACAGTTTGAAAACCACATTCGTGCAGTTGCAGGCTTGCCACTCGGTTCAACGGATGTTGTACGTCCAACTGTGATGATTAATATTATCGGTCAACATCCAAAAACTGAAGATGTACTGGCGTTAGATGGTGCGCATCTGCATTTGTATAACAAAACTGAACGTCAAGGTCGTAAGCTTGGGCACATTACGTTAATGCCAGTCGATGCTGCACAATTAACGACTTTATGTCGTCAATTGGCGAAAATTTTGCCTGAGCCACTGGCATTGACTCAAGATATGAACATCTAAAGCTAGATTGTTGTTAAAAAAAGCGTTTGCCTCGGCAAGCGCTTTTTTTTTGGCAATTTCTCAGGCAAGATAGCCGCCGTTTTAAATTCAAAACTATTACGATTGTGGGTAAAATTACACACTGAGAAATTAAATTTGAATTTAAAGTTTTGAATTTAAAAAATCAGTTTGAATTTAAATTCAAATTTAAAAAATGAATTCAAAAATCATAATTGCTATAGTCCAATATGCAAAACAATCAAATTTTAAAATACAATTAATTTTATTTTTTAAAAACAGTCGCTTAAATTTTGGTTGTGGATAAGTTAAAAGATATCCACATTCTTGTTTTATGGATTTTATCCCCATTTCGTCACTGGAAAATGAATTCATTTGTTTTGAATTTAAAAATTTGAATTTAAATTCAAAATGCAGAAATGCTGTGAAATTGCGAGTATTTGTACATTTGAATTTAAATTGAATCGTCATTTTTTTGGGATAATGATATGTTAGGGTGATCATTTGAATTCAAAATGGCGAGCAAGATCATATGCGACGTTTTCCTTTTCTTGTCGGTAGTCTTTTTCTAGCAACAACTCATACTCAGGCAGAATTAATCATTAATGGTGTGAGTGATACAGACAAGAGCCATAACACAACAATCATCAGTAGTTCTCCGCAATTTTCTCCACCCGATGCTTTTGGGCAAGGTCAATTTCAGCAATGCTTAGCAAACTTGCGTTCTCAAGCTCAAGCATCTGGCGTGAATGCTGAAACTTATAGTCAGTACACTCAGCACTTAACACCTGATCGCTCCGTGTTAGAAAAACTTAACTACCAACCAGAATTTTCAACTCCGATTTGGGATTACTTGTCTGGATTGGTTGATGATGAGCGTGTACAAAAAGGACAGCAAAAAATTGCTCAGTATCGTGAAGTTTTAAACCGCGCTTCACAAGTTTATGGTGTACCTGTCGAAACGATTGTGGCGGTATGGGGTGTGGAAAGTAATTATGGAGATATTTCAGGGAAATATCCGCTCTTACAGGCATTAGGAACTTTAAGCTGCGAAGGGCGCCGTCAAAGTTATTTTCGGGGTGAGTTTTTTGCTGCCATGCGTATCTTGCAACGTGGTGATTTAACGCTAGACCAGCTAAAAGGCTCGTGGGCAGGGGCGTTTGGGCATACTCAGTTTATGCCTGTAACTTATGAGCGTTTAGCCGTTGATTTTGATGGAGATGGCCGCCGTGATTTAGTATCGAGTGTACCTGATGCTTTGGCATCTACAGCCAATTTCTTGAAAAAAGCAGGCTGGCAAACAGGTTTGCCGTGGGGCTTTGAAGTCAAATTACCAGCAGGCATGTCGATTGCAGGTGAAAGCCGACGCAATAAAAAACCACTCAGTTACTGGCTTTCGCGGGGGGGAGTACGTGCTGATGGTTCTGCTTTAATTCAGGGAAATTTGAGTGATACAACGTCTGCTGGTTTAATGGCACCTACAGGCGCAAATGGTCCAGTATTTTTAGTGTTTAAAAATTTTGATGCGATTTATGGTTATAACGCTTCGGAAAGTTATGCCTTGGCAATTGCGCATTTATCGGATCGGTTACAAGGGCAGGGCGAATTTAAAACGGCTTGGCCAACCGATGATGCAGGTACATCACGCGTAGAGCGTCGTGAAATTCAGCAGATGCTTTTAAACAAGGGCTATGACATTGGTAGCCCAGATGGCTTGATTGGGGATAAAACCCGTCAGGCAATTCAACAGGAACAGCAGCGTTTGGGCTTACCAACCACAGGGCGGGCAGGGCAAAAAATTCTGCAAGCACTGCGCCAACAACAAGCCATTAAAATGATGCAATAATTCAAGCAAATACATATTAAAAAAGGTCTGAATCCTCAGACCTTTTCAAAGAAATATCCTTAAAAACTCTCACGATCAATTTTGACCGCATCGAGAACATCAAAAATCACTTTAGTCACATCTTGACTCAGTTCACGATCATTAAAAATTTCGTGGGCGGTAATCGTGACGTCAGTGTCACTTGGTAATTCTTTTTGTTCTTCTTCAATCAGATATTCAATCGGCATTTTGGTCTGTTTAATTTCAAGATGCAAAATATCGTCAAATGGAATATTTTCGTCCTCAAATTCGACCATTTGTTTATTGAAATAAGGGAGTAGTAGCCCATGCAGATAAGGGGTAAGCTCTTCAATATTAAAGATTTCAATATCACGTGTTTCTTCAATTGTGCTGATGTGATCATTCACTTCGACAATAATATGATAATAACTCACGCTGATCTCCATCGAATTTAAGGTATCTCGCATAACCATAGCATGAAATTCGCTTGCATCATGGAGTTATGGATTGAATTTATCTAAAAACTTTTTCCAAGAGGAATTTTGTTGTAATAACAGGCGGTCATCTATAGTCAGCTGGAAATTATGCATATTCTGATCTTTTAATATGGGATACATCAAGGCATGCGAATTGATTTCGGTATGGGCTAAACCTAAGGCATGCCCCAGCTCGTGTGCAATTACCAGACGTAAATCATCCTGATTTTCAAATTCATAAATATTAATACTGCGCCCGTTAAAAAGCCCTTTATCAAAGGCACGTGCTGCATAGTGCTGATTATAAGTCTGGATGGACTGATTAATCTGTTGAGTGGTTTGATTGTAGTTTTGCACTTGGGCATTCGACTGTTGCGCCAGTTGGTTATATTGAGCCATTGCTTGATTCAGTTCAGATTTGAGTTGTTCAAGATGCTGTTTCTGCTGATCAAATTGTTGTTTTAGTTCAAGGTTTGCACCACCATGAGTATTGATCATTTCCACCATAGAATTGTACTGGCTGAGTTCATGTTGAAAGACATCTTGCTTGAGCTGAATGGCTTGCTGTGCACGTAAAATCTCAGCTTTATGACCATCAATTTGTTGCTGCTGCTGTTGTTGCTGGTTTTGGGTGTGCTCAATCTGTTGCAGCTCAGTGAGGCGCTGTGTGGTATTGACCTGACGCTGATCATAAATAAAGTTAATTTGCAGGCGGGCATGCGGGTCGTAAACTAACCAGTCTTTTCCCGTACCTTGTTGCCAGATATGGGCTGCTTGCTCGGCAAGTTGTTGTAATTCACTGTGAGATAATTCAAAGCGCGGGTCGACGTCGCCAATCCGATAATGTAGGCGTGTATCAAAAGGGTGAAAAAGCTGGGTTGAAATCGGGTTTAACCTGACTTGTGGATATTGCATATGTTGATAGAGCAAGAGTGCAACCCACAAAGCGATCAGCAATAAGCTTCCTGTTTTCATTATATATTTATACCTGCCTGTTTTATTTTTTGTTGCAATTAATCGATCGCTTACCCTCAGTCCTGGCTTTTATAAAATAGCCATTTTTGTTCAATCTGGCGGCTAATGAAATCAACCAGATAAGCAATTAAACATCCAATAATACAAAAGAAAATTCGTGATAATGCACCTTCAATCGTGTGATGTGCCACATCATAAATCGTCACGATTAAAAAACTCGACAAGGCAATCCCGCAATATTCACTGTGATTGAGCATAATGCAGAGCAGGGTGGTCACAAAAATACCCAAAATCAGAAACCAGTACTCGAGATTAATATAATATAAATGAGCTGACACATGAGTCATGAAAACCCAGATCACAATTCCAATCATCGAGCCGATGACATTGCCAATAATCTGGTTAAAGTTCACTTTACTTTGTCGGCTAAACTGTAAAGTCGAAAAGGCAGTCAGTGATGCCCAAACAAAAAAATTGCTGGTTTTATCTTTGTCAAAAATGATGGAGAGTAGGGTAATAATGACAGCACAGCTCAAAATCTTGCTGATATACATCACTTTTTCAGACTGGAGCAGCAGCATTATTTTCATGTCAAGTAGATCGGACATTGGGGTGCTGAGCATTATAAACAGACGATGTTATAAAATCTGTACCTGTTTGAGTACGTATAATGCTGATATAAAAAAACCGCGCTTGCGCGCGGTTTTTTTAGTTAAAGCGACAAATTATTTTTTGTCATCTTTTACTTCAGTGAATTCAGCATCAACAACGCCATCATCAGCTTTTTGTTGTTGCGCACCTGCATTACCACCTTGGAATGCATTTGGATCAAAACCTTGTGCACCACCTTCAGCACCTTGTGCTTGTTCATAAGCACGTTGTGTGATTGGCATCAAGATGTTTTGAAGCGCTTCAGTTTTCGCTTTGATCACTTCAACGTCATTTTCTTTAGTTGCTGCTTCAAGTTCAGAAACCGCTGTAGTTACCGCTGTTTTTTCATCTTCAGTGACTTTGTCACCTAAATCTTTTACAGCTTTGTTTGAGCTTGCAACCAAAGCATCAGCTTCGTTACGTGCTTTCGCTAGCTCTTCAAATTTACGGTCTTCTTCAGCATTTGCTTCAGCATCTTTGATCATTGCTTCGATTTCAGCATCAGACAAACCAGAGTTGGCTTTAATCTGGATCGATTGCTCTTTACCAGTGCTCTTGTCTTTTGCAGAAACTTTCAAGATACCATCAGCGTTAATGTCAAACGATACTTCAATTTGTGGCACACCACGTGGCGCAGGAGGGATGTCACCCAACTGGAAGTTACCTAGCAATTTGTTTTGCTGTGCAATTTTACGCTCACCTTGGTAAACCGAAATATCTACTGCAGGCTGGTTATCCGCAGCTGTAGAGAACACTTGAGATTTCTTCGCAGGAATCGTGGTGTTTTTCTCAATGATTGGAGTTAACACGCCGCCCATTGTTTCGATACCAAGTGTCAACGGAGTCACGTCAAGAAGCAATACGTCAGTTTTGTCACCAGACAATACCGCACCTTGAATTGCTGCACCGATTGCAACCGCTTCGTCTGGGTTTACATCTTTACGTGGCTCACGACCAAAAAATTCCTGAACTTTCTGTTGAACCATTGGCATACGTGATTGACCACCCACCAAGATCACGTCAGAGATGTCAGAAGTCGAAAGACCAGCATCTTTAAGCGCAATACGGCAAGGTTCAATAGTACGAGCAACCAAGTCAGCCACTAAGCCTTCAAGTTTTGCACGAGTCACGTTGATCACTAAGTGTTTAGGACCAGTTGCATCTGCTGTGATATATGGCAGATTGATTTCAGTTGCGTTAGAAGAAGAAAGCTCGATTTTTGCTTTTTCAGCTGCTTCTTTCAAACGTTGTAACGCAAGTGGATCATTTTTCAAGTTCACACTTTGTTCTTTCTTGAACTCTTCAACCAAGAATTCAATTAATGCGTTATCAAAGTCTTCACCACCAAGGAAAGTATCACCATTAGTTGACAATACTTCGATTTGCTGGTCGCCATCAAGGTCTGCGATTTCAATGATTGATACGTCAAAAGTACCACCACCTAAGTCGTAAACTGCAACTTTACGGTCGCCTTCTTTTTTGTCCATACCGAACGCAAGTGCAGCAGCCGTTGGTTCGTTGATGATACGTTTAACGTCTAAACCTGCAATTTTACCTGCATCTTTAGTTGCCTGACGTTGAGCATCGTTAAAGTAAGCAGGAACAGTGATGACTGCTTCAGTTACTGTTTCACCCAAGTAATCTTCTGCAGTTTTCTTCATCTTTTTCAAGATTTCAGCAGAGATCTGTTGTGGTGCTAATTTTTTATCGTTGACATCAACCCAAGCATCGCCATTGTCTGCTTTGATGATTTTATACGGTACAAGACCAATGTCTTTTTGTACCGCTTGATCTTCATAACGACGACCGATTAAACGCTTAATCGCGAATAATGTGTTTTTCGGGTTAGTCACTGCTTGACGTTTTGCAGATTGACCAACCAGAATTTCGCCATCTTTGTACGCAATAATCGATGGGGTAGTGCGCGCACCTTCAGCGTTTTCAATAACTTTTACTTTGTCGCCTTCAAGTACTGCAACACATGAGTTGGTTGTACCCAAGTCAATACCAATGATTTTAGCCATTTATGTGTTCCTCAAAAATTTTTTTGCAATTGTTTATGCTTGTTATTCGATATGAGAGTGAATCCATTTTTTTCAAGCAATTTTTGTGAAAAAAATTGGAAAACCCTCCAAATTGTAGGCTTATTGACCAACTGTGACCATTGCAGGGCGCAATAGACGACCAGAAAGGGTATAGCCTTTTTGCAACACGTTACCAATTTCGCCCGCTTTGGCATTCGGGTCGATTCCTACCGCCTGATGTAAATCTGCATTGAATCCGCTAGCAGTATCAACAGCAACAACTTCAAATTTCTCAAGTGCGTGGGTGAGTGATTTTAACGTCAGTTTAACCCCTTCAAGGAGCGGACTTTCTTCATCACCTGCCGCTTGAATTGCGCGTTCTAGGTTATCGACAGAATCAAGCAAGTTTTTTGCAAATTTTTCAACAGCAAATTTTTTCGCTGCATCTGCTTCACGTTCAACCCGTTCCTTGACTTTTTCTGCTTCATATACGGCATTGGCAGCACGCGCTTTTTCAAGTTTCAAACTTTCTTCAAGTTTTGCAATCTGAGCTGTTAAATCTTCAACGGTCACTTCTGCATGTGGTTGTGCTTCAGCTTGCTCAAGTTGTTCTTGCTCTAGGTCTTGAGTTTGGTCATTGTGCTCATTCGCCATTGATGATCTCCGCTTAAAAAGGTGTTTAAACATGTACAGTCCTTCGGCATCAGTGGTGCAACTGCATAAATTCTGAACTGCCATGGTTTGGGTTTTCTTTTGTTGTTACAGAAATATGGGCTGTACAGGAAAATTCAAGCACTCAGCTTGATTTAAAGCTTTTAATTTTACAGATTGAAGAAAATGACAGGTTTTTATTCCTTCTTTCTATCTATTCATTATGGTGTTGTCGATGGCACTGATCTTGTCAGCATCAAAAGCAGGCAAGTTACATCATAAAAACAGAATGTCATGACGATCTTTTAGATCAATATGAAACCGGTCATTATGTGAAAATTATTCTCAAAAACTGTTAAAACTATGTTGTGTTTTTATAAAAGAAAATTTGAAAAAAATTAAGAGTGAAACTGAAAACTGTCGTGCCGAATTCTGTTAAATATGAATGCAGTAATCTTACGCGTTGGAAGTATCAATACTTGGTTACAATGTAGCGAAGTCGCGGCTAAATAACATAAGCGACCAATAACGATAAAGGTTATTAAAAAAACATAGCATTTAAAGCGTATTTTCCATTTTTAAACTTCGCCATGATGCAACAGCTCGGTTACGAGTTTTTCTTTTGAAGTTTTTTAATTTTTAAATACGAGAGTGACGATGAAAAAATTAGCAATATTCTCATTAACCGCCGCAGGGTTTGCATTTTCAGCTGTGGGCTGTGCTTCGCATGAAGTAAAACCAGATGCACCAACAACGACAGAAACGTCTCCAATGAATGCTTCAGTCGATAATCAAACACAGAGCATGGCTGCTTCAGATTCAGCAAGTGCTGATGCCAGTATGCAGCAAACATTAACTCCAGCGACCAATACACCTGCAACCAACATACAATAATTCAGTCGTGCCAATAAACAGCAGCACTTGATGAAAAAACATAAGATATGGATTGTGGCAGTATGCTGTGATCCATATCTTTTATGCTATAAAGAGAATGATCTAAATAAAAAGAATTGGGTCGAGTGACTATGTTGCATCATCTTTGGAAAAAAAGAACAGTGTTGCTCGCCCGCAGCCTGAGTTACACGCCAAAACAATTACAACGCCGCTTGGTAGATTGGCTGAGCTATCCCTATAGTTACCCAGAACTGGATCCTGTTTTACAATGCCTGATGGCATATCAATATCAACAAGGTTATCGGGGATTACTTAAACCTGATCTTATACAATCGCGTCAGAACTTTCAGCGCAGTATGGCAGAACTTATATATAAGCCGACGACATTACCTTTTGTACAAAACTTACAATTACAATTGCACTCAGGTTCACTCACAGCCCGACATTATCATCCAATGCCAAATAAACCATGCCCGATGATTGTATTTTATCATGGGGGTGGCTTTATGTTGGGAGATCTCGATACACATGATGAAGCCTGCCGTCTGCTTGCCAAACATAGCCATTGTCAAATCTTAAGTATTGATTACCCTTTGGTGCCCGACGTATCCGCACAGCACTTGATTGCAGTATGTGAAGCTGCATGGTGTTGGGTCTGGCAGAATCAACATCAATTTAATGTGATGAAAAATGCGATTGCCATTGCAGGTGATAGCGCTGGGGGCAATATCAGCACTGTTATTTCTCAGCGGCTAGCTCGACAAAAAATAGCACCTGTCGCCC
The DNA here is from genome assembly GCF_054454555.1 of Acinetobacter sp. ANC 4636. Classification (NCBI taxonomy): domain Bacteria; kingdom Pseudomonadati; phylum Pseudomonadota; class Gammaproteobacteria; order Moraxellales; family Moraxellaceae; genus Acinetobacter; species Acinetobacter sp. ANC 4636. The sequence goes on from NZ_JBTKVD010000016.1 coordinate 38,114, forward strand.
AGCTTCTGATTTATCCTGCGGTTGATTTTAAAAGTCGTTATCCTTCTTTCTTTAAATATAAAGAAGGTTTACTCCTAACCGAATCTGATATTGACAGCGTGACTGAGCACTATGTACTCCAAAACCATTTGGCTTTAGATGATCCGCTGGTTTCTCCAATTTATGGTGAGTTCAAGCAGTTGGCGCCTGCTTTTATTGTCACGGCAGGACATGATGTTTTACATGATGAAGGGGAACATTATGCACAGCTTTTGCAGCATGCTGGTGTAAAAGTAAAATATAAAAATTATCAGCATCAAGCACATGGTTTTATAAACTTGACATCGGTTTCTGCTCAGGCTAAAAAAGACCTTGCAGAGATAGCTCAATCATTTTATAAGTTTTTAAAAGCTGTCATCTAAGTTTCACGTGGAACACCTATAAAAGAGATATAAAAGCAAAATAAACAGAACTCAATTAAACTCATGCAACTTTATATAATGAATTAAAGGTTGATGACATGAAAAAAATCACATTAGGTTTAGGATTACTTCTCACAGGGCAAATAGCGCTTGCAAATACATTTGTAGAAATGAAAACCAATGCAGGCAATATTGAAATAGAGCTTTTTGACCAGCAAGCACCGATTACGACCCAAAACTTTAAAAACTACGTTAAAACGAACTTTTATTCAGGCACATTATTTCATCGAGTGATTCCAGGATTCATGATTCAAGGCGGTGGTCTTAACGTACGCATGGCTGAGAAGTCAGGAAAACCCCCAATCAAAAATGAATCTTACAATGGTCTGAAAAATCTCCGTGGTACTTTGGCAATGGCACGTACCAATGATCCAGACTCAGCAACAAGCCAGTTTTTTATTAACACTGCAAACAATAAAGCATTAGACCGAAGTGCTTTTGATGCGGGTTATGCAGTATTTGGAAAGGTGACAAAAGGTATGGATGTGGTTGATCGTATTTCTAAAGTATCAACTACAAATTATGGTATGCACCAAAATGTACCTGTTAAGCCGATTATTATTCAAAGTGTACAGATAGTGAGCAAAACCGTGCAAAATAAATAAAAATATAAAACATATATATATCAATATCTTAATTTTATTTGCTGTGTAAAATAAATACACTCGATGCAGCATGCATGAAAATGCACTTGCGTGCTGCAAAAAATGTCCTATAATGCACTCATCCCAACGCAATTGACGAAATAGATCTTCGCTTTAGGGTGAAAGATTTTGAAGTTGCGTTGTCTTTTTATTGATGAAATAAAA
>NZ_JBTKVD010000017.1:0-36057 GCF_054454555.1 Acinetobacter sp. ANC 4636
GACAGCATCTTCACAGATTGAATCGCTTTTAAGAGAAACGCTACTGCAGAATCCCAAACAAGTGATGTCTAAGGGTTACGGTATTGTTCGCTCAAATGGTAAAGCAATTCGATCTATTCAACAGATTTCAGATTCATCCATTTCAGTCGAAATGCAAGACGGCGTAATTGAAGCCCATGTTACACAGGTAATTTCAAATGACAAATAAAGAACTAAGCTTTAAAGAAGGTTATGACATTTTAAAGCGCAATGCTGAGTTGCTTGAGTCTCAGGAAGAACCTGATATTGATAATTTGATGAAGATCGTTGAAGAATCAATGGATGCATATAAAGCCTGTAAGTCACGTGTTGAAGCTGTGCAACAGGCTTTAGATGAAACATTTAAGGAGTGATGGTGAAATCCTTACATGTTGTTTCTCTGTAGTATACCTATACATCCTACTACTTATCGCTGTAGCAGCTAAAATATGAATGGCTAGAGTTACCCAGTGTTTATCTGCTAATTGGTTAACATGGATCTATTGTTTTGGGTATAAGGTGTTAAACATCACATAGATTATATAAATTTGACCTGAAAAATAATTTTCCTCTTAATATTATCTATTTAATTTTAAATAATTAATTTTAATGGTAAGCTCTGAAATCGAAATATAATGCGTATCATTGATAAACATACGCACAAAAATATCCATTAGTTTATAGGTTCTAAGATGTCAAATAACTCACACATTATTCTTCAGCAAATACTTGAAGATCAAAAAGATGAATTGGAAATCGACTCTACCATCAATAAATTTTTCGGGAATTTCTCTGCCCTGCAATTGTTAAAAAATAATGAATTAAGCTATGAAGAGATTGATAAAGGAGATGTTGATGGTCCTTTAGATGGTGGAATTGATAATTTCTATCTATTTATTAATGGAGATCTAATCGATTGGACCTGCTTTATTCATGATGAAGATGAAAATGAAGAAAATCATGAAAATGATTTATTGACAATAAAGCTCATTAGGGAAAAATATAAAAAAAATATTGAAATAGAAGTAGTGATTATTCAATCAAAACTAGAAAATTCCTTTAATGAAAGTGCAATCACAAAACTAAAAGATTCCTTAGGAAATTTATTAAATCTTGAAAAAAATATTGAAGATTTTAGTACAAGATACAACCCTTCACTACTGAGTGCATTTTCAGTTTTAAGAAAAGTATATCTAGCATTGATAGCTAAACGCTGTGAATTATATTTTAATATATATTACACATCAAAAGGTAATGATGTTCATCATAATGTTCAGGCACAAGCAACTGAGTTAGAGCTATTGATTAAAAGTAAACTCACAAATTCTAGTGCAAAAGTTCATTTTATAGGTTCTCAAAAACTAATTGATCTTTATCAAAAGAAACAAGATATTGATTTTGAATTAAATTTAGTTGAAAACACTATTTCAAATAACACAAGTTCCTACATTGGTCTTGTTAATATCAAAGAGCTTTATAATTTTATTACCGATAATGAAAATAAATTAATTAAACATATTTTTGAGTCTAATGTGCGGGATTATCAAGGTAAAAATAATGTGAATTCAGAAATCGCTGATACTTTAAATAATAATACAAGTGAAGATTTCTGGTGGCTAAATAATGGAGTAACAATTTTAAGTAGTAAAGTTACACCTTCAACAAACAAAAAATTAACTATTCAAAACCCCGAAATTGTTAATGGATTACAAACTAGCTCTGAAATCTATAGATATTTTAAAGAAAATACTTATAACCTACTAAATGATAATACTGAATTTAGAAATGTTTTAGTTAGAATAATTGTTCCGAGCTCTGAAGAAGTTAGAGATAAAATCATAAAGGCAACAAATAGTCAAACCCAAATACCGAAATCATCATTGAGAGCAACTGATCCAATTCATAGACAGATTGAAACATATTTGAAGCCAAAGGGATTCTTTTATGATAGAAGAAAGAATTTTTATAAAAACGAGGGTAAAAAGCCTAAAGAAATTATTAGCATCCCATTTATGTCTCAATGCTTAATATCTGTACTAATGCAAAAACCTGATTACGCTAGAGCTAGACCTTCATCTTTATTAGATGATGAGTCTTCATATAATAAACTATTTTCACCAAACACACCTTTAAAAGTGTTCTACCTCCTTAGCTATTACGGTAAAAAAGTTGAAGAAGTTTCTAGAAATATAGATGGCTTAGAATATAATCAGGGCTCAGATATTAAATTTCATATTCTATATGCTGCTGTTGCACTCATGACAAATAGTAAAAATCCAACTATTAATAGTATAGAACAGCTAGAAGAAACGTCTATAGATTCTGTATTAGATAGTGCTATAAATATAACAAAACAGCTCTATCTGAAAAATGGTGGAAATAACAAAGCAGCAAAATCCCCCACTTTTAAAGATGAACTGATTAATGAGGTTTCAACATATACAAATTAAAATAGTTAGAGTATATCCCCCATTAATAAATGGGGGATATACTCTAAGAATAGCTCAGGTTTGAGTTTTTCAGCTTCTAACGAGGTTATTCATGAGGATTGCTTATTCTTATACTCTTGACACTTTTCATATAGCTTTCGAATAGAATTTTCAACAACCCGTTGAGCACTCTCTCTACTAGTGTATCGAAGTTCGCTTGGATATAGTCCACTTTGTGTTAATTGTCTAAAAAGCTCACCTCTATCTTTCTCTGGGATTGCTAATTGTTCACATAAATCATCAAATGGGCTTGATGCCCCTGTAAAAGCAATAATTTCTGAGGCTTTCAATGGGGATGTTAATACCACTTCATATTGTGTGTCTTTAAAATTAAAGAGAGGCTCTGATTCATCTGGAAATTTTATTTTGAAGTTATTAGCAGCATCAATAAACTCACTATCCTTCCATAATTCGCAAATATTAACAATGACCTCCTCGTCATTTGGAGTATGTTCAAAAATAGCTCCTGACACTGCTCCAGGTTTGTGAAGCCCTTTGAAATATTCCGCATATTTTTGATTAATAGTCCAACTAACCACACCTTCATCTTTGTTGTCTTGCAAAAAAATAGCTTCAAGCTCACCATGATGAAGAAACCGTTTTCTATAACAAGGGGAAGATACACTTTTGAATTTCTTATCTAAATTTTTAGCAGCGTCTAACAACTTAGAGGCAAGCTCATTTCTTTTACTTTGATCCTCTTGCCACCCTTTTTGCCAATTTGCCAATGCAAGCATTAAGTCATCAGAAAAAAACATTAATACACCCTTAAGTTATAAATTTTAAGTAAAAATAATTAAAATATAAGTAATTATTTATCAGCATATGAAATATACCTCTTTCATAAATCTTAGATTTAAATTTTATTGTAACACTATGTTCTTGCCTTAATACTTGACTCAGGCATGTCCTAAAGCCGAGTCTTTTTCTTGAGCAATAATTTAGGCGATGGGCGATATCTAGATTGAAATTTAATTTCTGGAATCTATAATATAGAACTGGAAAAATGATTTATGATAGAATTTTCATAAATATATTACAACCACCTTAAAAACAAAGTAATTATAATTTTTATTAATAAGTAAGTTTCTAATTATTAAATTTCAGGAATAAAAAACAAAATCTCTCTCACTTTAATCATAAATTGATTTAACTAAATGATTTAGATTAATATATTTGTTTTCTCCATTAAGAGACGGAAAATTATGCTGAAAGCATTTTAAACTAAGCGCCCCATTATAAAATCTGTTATAATGTAAAATGATATAATTTATTGATTATATCAACTTACAAAATAAAGCTCTAAGAATTTTCTTTTTATACTCTAAATACTCTCCACCAATATTATTATGACCTGGATTCACCCAAAATTTTGAATATACAAAATTCATAACAAACGTCTTTGAATGATCTAAATTATTATTTATATAATTGTTTATATCAAAAACTATATTTCTAAATACATAAAACAACTCAAATAAATTACCATCAACTTCATTTTCATTCATTCCTAACTTAAAATTATCAATTGACTGACAAAAACCAACTAATCTATCTATAAAATATTGTTGAAAAAATATCATAATTTAATAAAACATTGGAATTATAGTTAAATCCTAAAATACCAGTTTCTAATATATTCATTATACTAATTTCTAAAAAAATAGAATTTTTATTATTTTCTGAATAATTCAAATCACTTAAATATGATTGAACTAAGTCATTATATTTTGATAATAAAAAAACTACACCATCCCAACTTTCAACTGTAATACTAAACTGATATTTTTAGCTTAGCTCTCTTGCTAGTTTTTGTATTTTTTCATCATTAGGAGCCGTTGTGGCTAGCACAAAATCTTTAATTTTAGGAAAAAATTTTGTTGCTTTATTTACTTCAGCAATCAATTCATCCTCTGTTACCCCAGCATGATTATATTGATCTTTTCCTTTACATTGCACTGCACATAAACAATCAATAGAACCATTTAAATAGCCATATACATCGACTCCACATTGAGGCTGCCCCTGTCTCCCATTCAATTGAGCGTAATGGTTATTCCACACTCTTTGCCCATATATCTCTACATAACCGCTCAAATTTCTGCCAATCTTTTGGTGGAGGAAGTTGAAAATCGGAGAGTGCCATATTTCTTCCTTATATAATTAAGTTTTAGTTAGTAAGAGTTTATTTTTTAAATGAATGAACTATTTTAAATTCTACACCAATATTTTTAGTAAATTACTTCCTATCTCATAAAAGTTTTCTCTGCTTACCCACATCCAGTAAGCTGTTTACTTGCTTCGACAGTTTCCGTACCTGACCTGAAACCTCACTTTGCAGTATCGCCATATGATGCCCCATTTCAATATTGGCATACTGCATAGCTTCAGCAAGCATAAGATTACCGAGTTGGCGGGCTTCCCTTGGCGTCAGTGTCAGTACCTCATCATCACCGATATCTAGTTTCACTGTTCCATCTGGCAGCATTGTTTTAGATATCAATCGTGCTGGTCGATGCTTAGGTGCCGGAACAAAGATGCCTCGCTGTACTCTAATAATGTGGCCTAAACCAACAAGATGGCTAAGCCGATCATCCACAATAGACATCTTAAGTCCTGTCGTTTCTGCCAAGACCTCACGTGTTACGATTTGTTCCTGGTTATGCAGATCCTGGATTGCTTCAAAGATTATTTCTGTTGAACTCATGTCCCTACCTTGCTAGATCTTTTAATCGTTGTGTCTTTTGCATAACGGCGAAATACCAACATGGCTGCATCTCGAGCATGTTCGTTGGTTCGACCTGTCCAGCCTGTCATTTTCTTGAACATGTCTGCTTTAGCTTTGGTCATGTTGTTTTTAGGGTGAATCAACTTGTAGTTAATCTCATTTTCCTTACAGAAATCTTCCCAAATCTGAGCATCACGTTTAACTGAACCAACGCCCTGCGCTTTTTCCCGTCCACCAGTATCCCATGATTCGGAGAAAGTTATGGGCTGGAAATACTCAAATATCACAAAAACGCTAACAGTTTTTGGCAAACAAATGACACACGTTTTTGACAAAGTTCTTGAGTCTGAAATTGATCAACTACTTATCGATGCAAAGTTTAAAGAAGCACTTTGGAGAGCATAAACATGAACTCAGCTAGAGAGTTAAAAAATCACAATGCAGCGACTGCTTTTGATCAAGCTAAAACCAGTGTTTTAAATGCTTTAAGTGGCGATCCATTTGGTTTAACGATGTCACAACTCATGACTGTATGCAGACTAAGCAATAAAACACTTAAACAAGTCCTTCCCGCCTTGAATTTAGAGTTGGATGACGGCGTTTATAAGCTACCTCTAAGTGCGAAAAAAAGTACTGATCAAAAAGCACAGCAACCTTTACCTGATCCAGAGATAAAAGTTTTGAAAAAATCAAATACTGAAAATATTAAGCAACCAATGAAATTGGGTGGTCGTTTATCTTCTGCTGAAATAAAGGCACTAAAGAAAAAGGAAGATCGCATACATGCTGTTATTAAACAATATGACGGATTGTCTTTAGATTTCATGACTGATCTTGTTGGTGACTCTATAGAAAATATTATTGCATCTGCATGTATTATAAAAAAACATAGTGAAAATCTTGAAGATGCTAAAGCTGCAGGTGATTTTATCGATAGCCTTGGTAATACACACAAGGACATAATTCAGAAATTCTTTGATCCAGAACACCCCGAATATAAACCACGTGAAAATGAATATTCACCAGTTAAAAATGAATATAAGGCACCTAAAAGTGAATATTTACCTGTAAAAAATGAAGATATTTCATCAAATGCGCAACCTAAACGAGTTGCTATTCCTTCATTGGAAAGCTGCAAGTCACTAATCCAAACTACAACGGTTAAAACGCATAATCTCTTTTTAGATAAAGATCAAATTACCAGTCTCCTTAAAGATGCATTTGGTTTGGATGATGTCATTTGGAGAACACAAGGTAGCAAAGTCTTAGGTGTTCACATGAGTCGAACTGAGAATGTTGAGGGCTAAATGATGAATATGGCTGGTCCTCAAAAACTCAGTCAAGAAATTGAGAATGACTTAAAAGCATTCTGCAAAGAACACTCCTTGAATAAACAACAATATCAGCGCCTATGTGACATTGCTGACAAGGCGTACTTATTGGCAGAGCAAGTTGCACAGGCTGAAATTAACAAACATACGGTGAATGCCAAAGTATGAATGAACTCTTACCAAAACCATCTACAAAAGCATTTGGCTCTGTTGCAGTGCCAATTAAAGATCAAAACAATGAATTAAGTCGACTTGGCGTAAAAATGCATCAAGTCAAAATCAATGGGAAAATTGAGGTTGTATTTGATCAAGATGATATTGCTGAGAAAGTGATTCTTCCCCAAATTAAAGATAAAAATTTTTTTAAAAGTGCGGCAAAAAATATGAGTACAGAAATCAATAAAGCAACTGAAGAAGTGAAAGGTTTTATACGTGAATTAAGTGGAGAGGTTTCAAAACTGCGAGTTCAACAAGCTGAGATATGTGATACGGCGAAGAAAACAAGTGGTCATGTACGCGATGCCGTTGAAAAGCTTGCAAATGGTGTAAAGAAGATTGAGTCTGCTGCCAATTTTGACAAGTTAGAGCGAATGACTAACCTGTTGGAACGTGCAGCAGATGCTATGGAGCGCTTAGATAATCTCCAAACAACAGGAAAACTAGACAAAATATTGAATGCAATCAAGTGAGGCGTAGAATGGCATTAAAAAATTTATCAGATTCATCTGAACTAAAGAAACAAGAACTTCTTAGAGGCTTCATCGAAGCACCTGAAGGTCAAAGTTTCCCTCAGGAAGTTGTTGCTCTATATTTGGACTGTTCACCTTGGACACTAGCAAAAATGCGTTGTAATGGGAATGAATTACCATTCCGCAAAATAGGTCGTCGCGTTAGTTATAAAAAACGTGACGTTCTAGTATATGAAGCTAATAAGACTGTAACTTGTACAGCCCAGCTATCGAGCTAATTATTTTAGGAATGGCGAGATTATCTCGCCTTAATTTCTCTTAAACGTTCATCCCATACAGATTCATAATTAAAACAATCAACTTTTTGTTGATATACAGCTTCTATCATATTCATAGAGGCTTTTAATTCCTCCATTGGAATCTGTACATAACCACCAGTTACATCTAAACGTGGCTTTGCAGTATGGTTTAATAGGCGTTTGGTCACATAAATATTAAATCTAAGTAGGTTACAGATTGTGGCGAATGTACGGCGAAAATCATGCATAGAAACATAGTAATCAACTTCCGCACCTACTCTATTTAGTAGCGTATCAACTTTCGTTGCATGCATATTATGTGATGTTGGTATCTTAGTTGCTGGGAAAACCCAATCATTTTCTCTTAGAAGAAAACGGTTTTTAAGTATCGATAATAAGTGATCACCAATTGGGAAAAAATGATCTGAACCATTCTTTGTATCTCGAAATATCACTGTACCAGACTTAAAATCAATATCAGTCCATTTTAACTGGCATACTTCCTGGCGGCGGCATCCTGTGTACATAGTAAATAAGACAATATCGCGATGTGTATTTGATCGAGCTGTATTTTCTAAATTAAGTTCATCCTCATAGTTGAGAACAGCCTGGTAATATTTATAAATGACATCTTTATTTAAGTGCCTTTCTCTACGTTTAATAGAATTCCAGCCTTTAGTGATAGCAATTACATCAACTGGATTTGACCTAAGGATTGGGTTTTGATCACTTGAATAAAGTACATGCATATATTTCCAAAGAGTACCTAATAGAGAGACTGAGCCATTTGCTGATGATGGGCTTTTTATTGAAATCTCGATAAATTTATTTAGTACTTCATTTTTTGTAATTTCAAATATTTTTCGATTCGACCATCCTAGATAAAGATCGAAATATTTACGGTACTGGCGGATGGTTTTTGGTTTAAAGTCATTTCTCTGGATATAAATTTCTAATGACTCTCCAACTGTTAAGTCAGTAGGATTGTTAATTGTCTGATTTTTAGTTGGCTTTGTGTATTCTCCGTTCGCAATCTGTGCCAGGATTAATTGTGCTTTAGCTCTTGCACTTAAAGCCGGTATTTCATTTGTTTTACCAATTACGATACGGAATAATTCACCTTGAGCTCGTCGCTCTACAATAAAGCTTTTACTCTTTGTTGTTGCTCTAACAGCAAACCCAATTAATTCAGAATCTCTGTAAATTTTTTGACCTTTCTCTGTTAATGGAATAGCATCAACATTAGATTTATTAAGTTTCATGCCTATACATCTAGGATTTAAAGTCTAAAGTTAAACATTTTTCTCAACAGTCTACAAATAGTCTACAAGCAAAAAAGTCAAACAATAAAAGCCGTGATTTAATTTATTAAATATATGTTTTATAAAGATTAATAATTTTTATAAATCTATGGGTGTATTATAGAAAAAATAAAAAGCACCTAGTTTGCTGCGGATTGGAATACTTAGCATTTAGTCGTATTCCGTAGTATTTTCAATAGCTTAATATTTTTAAAGGTTGTACCAACTTGCATTCAATTACCCTCAATTGTGTTTCAACAGTCTACAAATCATAAAAAATATTTTTTAGACTCGTATCATTTGTCAACTTGGGGCTTATATATTAAAGCTTTTAACCCGCAGATAAATATAAAATTGTGCTAAATAAAAAAGGTTTCAGCACATCGCACGTCTTTGCCATAACGAAAGTGAACCACTATTCGACTTTAATTGAAGCCCACCCCACATTGGATATTCACCAGCAATGCATGCAATTTTTTCAATTGTCAAGGTAGTGTATATCGCTGAATAAAGTTTTTTGTTTTCTTCATCAAAATAGCCTCAATAAAATTCATGAGACTATTTTGATGATTCACATGCTCTTGTTTTTGTTAAAACTTAAATTCCAGCCAGTAATTGACTATAGCGAGCTATATCAATATTACCGCCACTGATAATGACTCCAATTCTTTTGCCCTTTAACTCTTTTTTGAGCATTCTCGCTGCTGTAAAACCAAGACACCCTGTTGGTTCCACAATCATTTTCATACGTTCTGCAAAGAAGCGCATTGAGTTAATTAACTCATCATCTGGCACTGTTAAAATATCATCAACTTTTTCTTTGATAATGGAAAAATTATATTGACCTAAATGTTGGATTTGTGCTCCATCAGCAATTGTTTGTGGAGTATCTATATGTACAATTTCACCTTTTTGAAAAGATAGTTGACCATCATTACCTGCATCAGGTTCAACCCCGTATATTTTACAATTTGGCGATAAATGCCTTGCAGACAAAGCTGAACCTGCTAATAGCCCACCACCACCAAGGCAGACAAATAAAGCATCTAACTCACCAACCTCTTCAAATAGTTCCTTAGCTACAGTCCCCTGACCTGCGATCACATGCGGATGATCATAAGGTGGAATTAAAGTTAGGCCTTTTTCTTTCGCTAATGCTTGCCCAATTTCTTCTCGGTCTTCCGTATAACGGTTATATTCAATTACATTTCCACCGTAGCCTTTGGTTGCTGCTTTTTTTGCAGCAGGAGCATCATGAGGCATAATAATTGTTGCAGGAATTCCCAAAATTTTAGCTGATAAAGCAACGCCTTGAGCATGATTTCCAGAAGAATACGCAACAACACCAGCAGCTCTTTGTACATCATTCAATTGAGCCAAAGCATTCATTGCACCGCGAAACTTAAACGCGCCTATGCGTTGGAAATTTTCACATTTAAAAAATATTTTGGCACCAAAGTCTCTATCTGCCGTTCTAGAGGTTAATACAGGTGTTTTATTTATATGATGATTGATACGTTGAGCTGCAGCAATGACATCATCAAATGTTGGAAGTCTCTGTTCTTGCATGTCAAAAAAACCTATATAAAATAAAAAATTAAACAGATGCAACTAAAAACATATTCGGTTAACAATATTAGATAAAATATACATTATTAGATAATTTGTATAATTTATTTCATGTATTTTAAATCGATAAACTATAAAAAATTGATTTACAATAATTTTATTTTTAGACAAAAAATCTAAAAATGAAGTGAATTTGTCTATAAAAAATATAAAATGGTTAATACGTCTTCTATAAGATATTTAATTTGGAGTGAAAATGTCAGGCATAGATGAAAAGCATCTATTAAAACAATTAGATATGATTGCTCAAGGGTTAAGTGAAACACTTGCTCCATTTTGTGAAGTTGTAGTTCATGACCTCACTAATCCTGAACATTCAATACTTGCAATACATAACAATCTATCTGGTAGAAATATTGGTGATCCTGCTACAGAGTTGGGACTTGCAAGAATTATGTCACCAGAATTTCCTAGTTTGATTGCAAATTACGCAAATCAATTTGCAGATGGTCGCCCCGCAAAAAGTACATCTATCGGAATTAAAGATACAAATGGGCAATATATAGCAGCATTATGTATGAATATTGATTTAACTTTATTTAGGGGAATGCAAAGTGCATTAGAATGTTTTACGCATATTGATACAAATAGTATTGTTGAGCATTTAGAACCTAGTGGTAGTGAAGCAATTAGAAAATATATTGATCAATATGCATCTAAACATGCAAAAACTCCACAGATGCTGAAACTCAACGAAAGAAAAGAGCTCATGGCTGAATTAAAGCAAAATGGCCTCTTAGATATTAAAAAGGCAATAGAGACAGTCGCTCAACACCTAGGAATATCAAGAGCAAGTGCTTATTTATATTTTAAGGATCTTTAGGCAAAAAGCTGCCTATTCAGTTTGAATTATCACTTATGACGCATCATTAGTATTAAATTCAATCTATTATCAGAGATAATTAATGACCTAATCACTCCAGATAAAATTTGATTTGAATTGCTCGTTCTAATTGATCTAGATCAAAGTCATCTAGTCAAAGAATCAGTCCTGACCGTATGCACTTGAGAAGTAGGCGTTCAGAAATTTCTCAATACTTCTGGATGCATCGCCAGCCAATAAAAACTGAACATAAAAAAGCACCCTTAGGTGCTTCTCTTATGCTCTGCTATTAACATCCATACGACTATGATGCCAAGAGTGGTTTGCACCATAAGAAAAACTAATTTCGTTTGGAACTAAAGTTCTTTCCTGATGATTCAACTGCTCAATCATATTTCTAAGTGCACCATCACCTTGTGCATGCTCTTTATATAAAGCACGTAACAATAGCTCTGCTGGCTTCCCAATCTGTCCACGATCAGCTTCCCATGAACGCACACTTGTTTCACCTACGCCCAGCACGCCTGCAAGATTCTTTTGTGACAAATTGAGTTCTTTACGCAAGAAACGAATTTCTTCACCAGTAAGATCTGGCTTTTGCATAATCAAGTACAGGCCAATGGCATTATGAAGTTCATGAACAGCATGGATGGAAACAAGCTCGCCATAATCTTCATCATCTTCAATGGTATAACCATTTTGCAACCATACATTGCTTAAACCGCTTTCTTCATAGTGATACATATAGAATTACTCTTTAAATGTAGTGACAACTATCGAAGAATCTCCGTTCTCGTTCATTTTGATCACCACAGCAGTTGTTATGTATTCGCCAGCAGTACGAACAGATAAATTGAGTTGGTAATCTCCACGAATATTCATATACGGTCCTTCGGTAATATCTCCATGTTCAAAACAGCAAATAATCTGCTTGAACGAGATATTTCTCTCTTTCATTCGCTCTCTTGCATGCTTGGAAAGCTTAATCTTGCTTGTGTCAGTGGCAAATTCTCGAAGTTTTAGTTTTGCTTCTGCTGAGGTTAAACACATAATCAAGATACTATGCAGTGGGCTAATGATGGAAAACCGTCAAATTTTGACGGTTCATTATTATTTATCATTTGATAAGAGATTTGCAAGCATTATATAAATTAAGGCTGTTTAAATCTTTAAGGCTAACAGATAATCATCCACCAATTTTAACCATATCCACAGGTACCTGTAATAACATTGATCGTAGATGAGGTGTCAACAACCATTAATAATAGGTAAAATGAAAAATCTGTTTTATTGGCTTACCCTACATATGGCACAAGATTTCGCAATCAACTCCCCAGTTAAACATTGGTGTGAATTTGAATTTATCTCAAAAACGGTGAAAAACCCCAATATCCATATTCGGGGTAACTATAGTTATTACAGTGCTTTTTGGGATAGCGGGTTTGAAAGATGTGTCGTTAGATATTTACACAATAAACCTTCAACATCTGCAAATCAGATCGATCAGCTTTATATCGGTAACTTTGTGTGCTTTGGTGCAGAATGTGTGATTATGATGGGGGGTAATCAGTTACATCGCACAGACTGGATTTCAGCATTTCCATTCGATACCCGCAGTTTTGTACCTGCAGGAGATACAATCATTGGGGATGGCTGCTGGATTGGTAGTCGTGCCATGATCATGCAGGGCGTCAAACTTGGTGAAGGTGCTATTGTGGCAACAGGCGCAGTTGTGACCAAAGATGTGCCACCTTATACTGTGGTTGCAGGTGTTCCTGCTCAGATTATGAAATATCGCTTTTCACCTGATGCCATACAGAAATTGCTGTCTGCCAAGATTTATGATTTAGATGAAAAAGTCTTGTTAAAAATCAGAGAAAATTTGCAATCTGATAATGTCGATACCTTGATTGAGTTTTTACAAAATCGTACTGCTTAGCAAACCTTTACAGCATATATAATCAAACGGCGTTTTTGTTGAACAAGATCAAATCTTCTGGACTCAAATCTTGAGGATATTCAAAATAAAAAAGGCTCATCAAAGAGCCTTTTTCTCAAAGATATTTACTTATAAATAACGCGCCCACTGAACAGTTGCTGTAGTTGCTGTAGAACTGCTTGAACCAGAGCCTGAACTTGAGGTTCCACTACCTGTTGAAAAATCAGGGTGATCTTTTAAGGTTGAGAGATCAATAGTTGTTGAACCTGTAAACTTAGACCCCTTACTGGTATCACCAAGACCTGCCGCCGATAGAGAACCTACGATTTTACTATCACCAGATGTACTTAACAGGTTACCTGCTATCACATTACCATATACTGTAGCTTGCGCACCCAAGGAAATATTCCCACCAGTATATGTAGACTGACATAAAGCAACTGTTGTGGCATTTGTACATGAGCCTGCCAATAAAGCAATATTGCCAATACTTGCAGGAATTAAGGAAGTACTTGAACTACATAAATTGGTTGGTCGACCGAAATCAGTACTATTACAAACCACACTTGCTCCAGCATAGTTTGGAGCCTGCGAGGTAATAGAGCCACCATAATCGATGTTTCCTGTCGATAAGAAAGTATTTACATACTTACCTTGCAGAAGCTTTAAGTCCCCTTTAAATAAAAATACGCCAGGAGCCAAGGAAGGATAGCCTGAATTCCCGTTGATATTTAAAGACCAGGTTCCTCCACTGTAGGCAATAACATCGGCGCGTGAATATTTTGGATAGATATAACCAACTGGGGTACTCGTACAAATATTTTTCTTATCCACGCTGCTACATAACTGTCCTATGTAGGTATTGTAGTTTTCTACGTATGAAGCAATATGATAATTACCATTTGGAATTCCATTCACATTTTGTACAGTGACAATAATATTTTTACTGCTATCCACACTCAAGATATAATTTGCCTGTGACTCGTAACTTAAAGCATTCACAATTGGTTTACTTGGTGCGGTCACTGTGACTAAAGCGCCTGTTGCCACAATAGAATTTGTGCCTGCGGGTAAAATCTGAGTGTTATTTTGTGGGCAAGATGTAAATTTCACTGCTTTTAATAAACTGTAACTCGACCAGTTTACAGAGGTACACGTCAAAGTTGCTTCACTGGTTGCATTTGTGATGGTTGGCCAACCTGACATCGTCACGTTACCTTTCGCCAGAGTTGTTTTAACTTGGCCATTACTAATATTGACATAACTTCCAGCAGTAAAAGTTTGAGCAGTTCCTCCACTTTTCCAGTCAATATAACTTAGCGTGCTAGCACTATTTATGTTGACACCACCACCAAGACTTATATATTGATCAGAATACAAATCTCCTTGTGTACCGCCCCCCGTAATATCAATTGAGCCTTTAGCCGAAATTAATTGAGATGAGGCACTACCTGTTAAAGTTACATTGCCATTTGAATAGATATTATTAATCTGTGCGGAACTGGTGAGTTTTACATTCCCTGTTGTAGTTAAGCTATCTATGCCTTTTAAACCAACACCACCTGTTGAAAAGTCACCATAAACATTAATAGCGACTTTACCAGTCCCATTTTGACTAAATGTAATCCCACCAGATAAATCCAGATTGCTATAAATATCCATTGCAGATGTGGTTCCAGTCGTAGTACCGCTCCCCCCACTGCTAGTTGAAGTTGAGGTTGAAGCGACTTTATACAGCACTTGAATTGTGGATGCCGCTTGAGATGTGGTGCTTTTATTTTTAATAGTTGCAACGATTTGATATGGATCTGTACTGGTTGCTGGTGCCGTAATCGTATCAATTGATGCTGTAATTCCAGAAGCACTGATACTTACTGCGCCTGTTGCTAAACTTTCGAGTTGGCTTTTGCTTAAACTTTCAAAATACTTGCGCAAAATTTCCACACCAGCCCAAGCGCCCGCTTGAGCATTTGTGGCAGCATGACTCGATATCTCTGCTTGCTGCTTCGTTCTTATATAATAAGCGGTACTTAAAATCGTTACGATGAGAGCAACACCGACCAGCATCACAGTAAGGATTGTAGCGATTCCCTTTTGTGAGGTTGCTAAATTTGGCTGGGCTTTTTTTATCATAAAAATCCCCCTATCAAGATGTAATATTCGATAAGCAAATTGGAAAGTTCGATGTATTTGCTGTAATGATCAGTTTAGGATGAGATGCTGCAGTACCTATGCCATATGGAGTACAAGTTTCTGTTGTCAAATTAAATGTAATCGTTGCAGTTGCAGGCAAAGTTGCCAATACCCGATCAACAGTCCAGCTTAAACTATCCAATGCGGCAGTCTGAGCACAGGCACTGGTTTTAAGTAAGATTAGCTTGGTCTGATTATTATTCATAACACTGGCAATGCCCTGACAGGTTAGTGTACTCGAAGTATTGATCGTAGTGTAATAACGCCACAAAGCTGCTTTCTGACTACCAACGGTAATCCCACTGTCTAAACTCAGTTGATTGGGAACAACTAAGATATTGTTGCCAGAAGAAAAACCAAAGCCGGCATTTTGCACAAGCATTTGAGCAATGGTTAAACCATTAAATACCTGAGTGTCTTGCTGAGCATTTTGCTGGGAATCAATACTGGTTGTCATGACTGCCCGAAATAGGGTTAATAAAGCAATCAGGCACAACATCGAAATTAACAAGCCAATCATCAAACTAATCAGGGTTGATCCTGTTTGTTTATATTTCATAGTGATTCTCCAACTTTTACCTCACCACCTAGAGAATCATCAGTCACACTCAACACAGGTTTTTTTATTGTCACAGCGGCGCCATTAACAGTAATACTTTTTTCAGTACAGGTAACACTGACATTCAAGGTTGTGTTATTCACACTTATTGTTGGTGTCGATGTTGTCGTGCATAAACTGCTGCCTGACTGTAATAACACTCTTAACTGACTAACCGCGATTTGCTGGATGTTACTTTGTCGATGTGTCTGCAATATTTTGCCAATACTCACAGCTCCCCCTAAAGCAATAATGCCCGTTAAAAGTAATGCAACCAATGCTTCTAGCAAGGTTGAGCCTTTCTGACCAAGATTAGTTAAATGTGTAGGTTTCATTTAAATTGCCGTTGGTTATTGTTATAAGTTTGTCATTGGTACACGTTGAAACAGGAATTTGATTGCCTAAATGCCCAAAAGCAATGCATGTTAAAGCGGTATTAGATGTATCTTTCACCTGAATATCTGAAGGCAATTCAAAAGTATAAATAGATGTAGAATTGCAACTGGCAACTGTTGTAGATGTTGGTTTATAAACAGATAACGTATTATTATTTAAGCAAATCTGAGCTGTGGCTGAGTTATCTGTGAAGCCTCTCTCATTTTTGATCGATATAGATTTTGCAAGATTAACTGCATTCGCCAAAGAAGAAACTGTTTTTGTAATTTCAGCTTGCCTAACCCAGTCTCTTGTAAAAGCTGTTCCTGCAACTGCCAATATAGTCAAAATGGCGAGAGTTACCATTATTTCAATGAGTGAAAACCCTGAGACACGGCGCATAAACTTATCCAGATTAATAGGTATCGCATGAACTTGGGGATGACGAAGTATTTGTCATCGTTAAAGTGCAATTCCCTTTGGTCGCTGTCAAAGAGTAGCTACTCGCTGTAGATGTCACTGCATAGGTAAAAACATCTTCACTAGGCTTCCATGAGGTGAAGGCTGTTTTTACTGCTGCCGTATTTGCTGCAGTGGCAACAGGATAACTTAAGGTTCTTTGATAGGTATTTTCCAAAACTAAACTTAGAGCCACCACATCAGATTGAGCAGCTTTAATATGTGCTCTCTTCACATAATTCCCATATGCAGGAATTGCAAAGCTGGCAATTATGGCCAATATGACAATCACTATCATCAGTTCGATTAAGGTAAAACCTTTAAATTTAGATATGTTATTCATCTTTATATTTGGTAATAACCCATTATTTCGTTTGTAAAAATTGGCATTTTATTACAAATAAAACATTAAATCATATTTAATTTTTTAAGAAGTTAAATTGCCAAGTGACATAATAATATTATTCAACAACTTAATATCAACAAAAAAATTGTAAATTTTGTGATGCGATTCACAAAAAATAACTTTTCCTAAGCTAAAGATAAGCTTCAATCATTTTTTTATTTTTTATCAAAAAAACACCATTAGCAATAATGTTCATAAGGTGTGATGATTTTCATCTATTTTCGTTTCAAGTGAAATACATCACTGGAGTATTAATCAGAATATTTTTGTACTACAGGACATGATGGATTTGACTATATTTCTCTAGTTCAGTAGCTGTTTTTAAATATTGTCCTTAGCTGACGATAAATGAAAAATTGCCAGATCATGCAACACATCAAAACAGTGTTTTGGTCAATTGACCTGACAAAAAAATTGCGATAGTTCATTTAGCAACAGTGTTACATGCAGCAAAAATACTGAGGCAATGCTATAAATCATACAGTACCCCTTGTAGTGCTCAGATAATCGCTAACACTACGAATTAACCCGACAAATGAGCTCCATAGAAAAACTGCAATCAAGCCAATCAACGTTGCATTTCTTTTGCTGATTACGATTTAAGCCACTTATAAACTTTTTGATAAAGATGAGGAGAAAACAAACCCATAAAGTTTGATTATGCATGCAAAACTTAAATGGTATAGAAATTTAAATTAAATATTTATATATCAATTACTTAGATTTTGTTAATTCTAATCCATTCAAGTCATGGAATTATTTTCAAGCATAAAAAAACCACATAGTCGCGAAACTATGTGGTTAAAACTAAGAAACTACAGCGTAAGTATTCTTTCGAAAGATAAAATATATAACAAATACACCTTTAATGTCAAACATAAATATCACGGTAGCTTATCAAAGTACGATTAATGACTGTCAGACCGATGATTTATAGCTTGCTGGATACAACTGATTAATTGCTCCAATGCCTGTTGTATCCGTTCATTCAGATTGAATGAACAATTAATCCGGATAAAATTTTGTGTCAAGGTATTCAAACGAAATAGACTACTTGGCGCAATGGCAATTTTATATTCAAGCAATCGCCGATACAGTGACATGCTATCTACATGTTCAGGCAATTTGACCCACAAAAAGTAACCACTGGAATAATAATAAATCTCACATTGCATCGACAAATGTGCTTTTAGAAACTGGTAAAACACCTGTTTATTGTGTTCAAGCTGCAACCGCAGTTGCCGTAAATGTTTTTCATAATGATGGCTAGGTAAAAAATCCACTAGAGCATGTTGCACCAAAGTACTGGCGGATAGCGTACTCATCATCTGTAAATGCTGAATGGCATTGGAAAATTTACCGACATGAACCCACCCTATTCGAGTCCCCATGCCTATGGTTTTGGAAAATGAAGAACAGTGCAACACATAGTTATGCTGATCAAAATACTTCATCGGCAGCGGTTTTTGTGCGCCGTAATAGAGCTCCTGATAGACATCATCTTCAATCAAATACACCTGATGTTCATGCAGCAATTTGGCAATTTGAAATTTAATGTCATTACTGACTGTAAAGCCAATCGGATTATGTGAATTGAGCATGAGCCAACAGACTTTAATCGGGTATTTATTCAATGCAGCTTCAAATGAAGCCAAATCAAAGCCATGTTGCGGATGCTCAGGAATGGTAATCACCTTTAAACCTAGCCGTTCCGCCGCTTGCCATGCGCCGTAGAAAATATTTTGCTGAAGTAAAATAAAATCGCCTGCTTTGGTCAGGGCTTGTAAGGAAAGATTAAGCGCCTCCAATGCACCAGAGGTAATGACAATATCATTAGCATCGGTTGGAATGCCTTGCAGACTATAGCGACTCGCAATAATTTTACGCAATTCCAGATTACCTGGAGGCATACTATCTGAATTCAAATAGCTGCGTTTACGCTTGGCATGCTGAGCAATAATTTGCATCAACTTGGCATTATAGAGCAAGTCCGAACAAGGAAATGCCGAACCGAGCGGTACAATTTCTTCATCCTGTGTAGCTTTTAAATAATTAAAAACCTGAGAGTTAATTTCAATATGGGCGTTGAGATTGGTTTCAGGGTGATGCGCTAGCGCTTGTGTAGCCAAATTCCCAGCAACAAAATAACCCGATTTTTCTTTGGAATAGACCAGACCTTGCGCTTCAAGTTCCTGATAGGCATTCAGTACCGTCATTAAGCTAAAGCCCGAACGCTGCACCTGTTCACGCAAGGATGGAAGTTTGCTGTGGGCTTGCCATGAACCATTTTCAATAAGTGCCCGTATGCTGCGCGCCAGTTGTTCTGATTTATACATAAGTTATCAAGACAAACCCAATGTTGAAAAAATGATCAGCGACTTCTTTCATTACGTCTTTTAAACAAAACAGATTGGTAAAAGAAGTCACGCTATTGTTTTAATGCAGACTGGCTTTGGCAAGTAGCAGTAAACTACGGAACAGCCCCGCAACCACTGCCAAGCTCACAAAACCACATAACCATAATACAATAAACCATTGCCATTGCTTGAGTTGCAGTCGTTTAGTCATGATACCCTTCATCACCTACCCGCACTTTGTCTTTAAACACCCAATAGGCTAAGCCTGTATACACCAAGATAATTGGCAGCAAAATACACGCGCCAATCAACGCAAACAGTTGACTGCTATATGGCGCAGCCGCCTGCCAAATCGTGACAGATGGAGGAATAATATTGGGCCATAGACTAATCAGGAAACCGACATACGCCAGAGTAACCAACGCCAACATATAGATAAATGGAAGTCTCTCCTGTTGATGCTGACAAGCACGATGCAGTTGATAACTGACCCAAAGCACCAACACAGGCACCAGACTCAAATAATACAGATTAGGCAAACTAAACCAGCGTGCTGCAATTTCAGCATGTTGCAACGGTGTATAGATACTCACACCTAAAAAAATCACCAGTAATGCAAAAAGTAATTTAGGCATCAGTTGATACATGCGTTGCTGAAGTGTAGATTCGGTTTTCATGATCAGCCATGCGCAGCCCAAAGCGGCATAAACCAGTACTACGCCAATCCCTGTGAAAATTGAAAATGGAGTCAACCAGTCCCAGGCAGCTTGCTGTGGATGAATTCCCTGAATATAAGCCCCTAAAATCATACCTTGAAAGAAACTGGCAAGTACCGATCCCCAAATAAATGCCTGATCCCACAAATAACGACTGCGATGCGCTTTAAAACGAAACTCAAATGCCACGCCACGAAAAATCAGTGCAACCAGCATAAACATAATCGGTAAATACAGTGCTGACAGCACCATCGAATATACTAGCGGAAACGCGGCAAATAACCCTGCGCCACCTAAAACCATCCATGTCTCATTGCCATCCCACACAGGCGCAACGGTATTCATCATTACATCGCGTTGCTGCTTGTCAGCAACCACAGGAAATAAAATCCCGATGCCCAGATCAAATCCATCCAGAACCACATAGATCCAAACCCCAAGACCAATAATCCCAACCCAGATTAATGACAAATCGATCATGATTTTTCCTCCTCATCGAGATCTTCGGCATCTAGCATACTCATTGGGCGCATTGGCGTTTTAAAATGCCCAACACCCGCAGCCTCCTGATGTTCTAAGGTTTGATGCTGTGGTCCTTTACGAATCAGTTTGAACAGATAATAAAAACCACTACCAAATACCACGCTATACACCAGCACAAAAAGCGTCAGACTCAGTCCAACCTGTGGTGCAGACACCTGATGTGATAAACCATCGATGGTTTTCAGCAAGCCATACACCACCCATGGCTGACGCCCAACTTCGGTGGTGACCCAACCCGCCAGTAAGGCAATATAACCACTTGCGCCCATTAACATGGCAAAACGTAGAAAGCCACGGCTGTCATATAAACGCTGACGATAACGCAGCCATAGTGCCAGTACCGACATCAGCATCATCAGCATACCCATCGATACCATGACACGGAAACTCCAAAACACCAGTAATGCATTGGGACGTTCATCACGCGGGAAATCTTTCAGACCTGTCACAGCGCCGTTCATTTCATGGGTTAAAATTAGGCTGCCCAAATACGGCACACCCAGTTCAAAATGGTTTTTTTCTTGCTGCATGTCAGGAATAGCAAACAGTAACAGTGGCATTGGCTCTTGGTGATTGGTTTCCCAATGCCCTTCAATCGCTGCGAGTTTGGCAGGTTGATGGTGCAAGGTATTTAAACCATGTTGATCACCAACAATAACTTGTAGGCTGGAAGTCAGTAACACCATCCACAGCCCCATTGAAAATGAGGTTTTCACCAAAGCATCGCGCCGTCCTTTGAGCAAATGCCATGCCGATGCACCTGTCACCAGTAAACCTGATACCAAAAATGCAGCGATGCCCATATGTGCAAGGCGATAAGGAAAACTTGGATTAAAGACAATCGCCCACCAGTCTTTAGGCACCAAAATACCATGCTCCAAGGCAATGCCTTGCGGAGTCTGCATCCAACTGTTAGAGGACAAAATCCAGAACATGGAAATACATGTGCCAATGGCGACCATGAGGGTGGCAAAGAAATGCGCTTTTTCACCCACTCGCCCCCAGCCAAACATCATAATCCCCAAAAAGCCTGCTTCGAGGAAAAAAGCACTCAGCACTTCATAGGTTAACAGTGGGCCTGTCACGCTGCCTGCAATTCGGGAAAACTCACTCCAGTTGGTACCAAACTGATACGCCATGACAATGCCAGATACCACCCCCATGGCAAATGCCACCGCAAAAACTTTCAGCCAGTATTTAAACAAGTCCTGATACAACGAGTTGCGGCTACGCAGCCATTTCCATTCCAGAACCGCAAGGAAACAGGCTAAACCAATCGAAGTCGCAGGAAAAATAATATGAAAAGAAACAGTAAAGGCAAACTGCATTCTTGCCAAAGCAAAAGCACTCAGACCAAAATCCATAATCACCCTCTACTTCACGAAGGTATTTAATACATTGCAAAAATTCATAACAGATGCTCTGTAAATGATGACTTTGTTATGATGCAGAGTGACCTGTTTAATTGTTAGATACAAAATAAGATAGAAAAACCATAACAGTTTTAAAAGAAATTCTGCAGATTAATGGTTAAAAAGCTTCATTAAATCATTGATTAACTCATTTACAGCACATCTAGTTTAAAATAAAGACTCATCTGTTATAGTTTTTTAGAACAGATTTGTATCTACTCAAAAGACAATATATTTCTCAAAATAGACTTAAAAGTTCTATTGAGGAATCAGCACATGAACAACGATGATGAAAACAAAAAATCAGTACAAAAGTACGCAGACAGCAGCATTTCAGACAAAGCCTTTAAAAACTTACTGTTCTGGTTTGCGCTATATACTGTGCTGTTTTGTGTTGGTGTGGTCTTCGCCGTTGGTGCGGACATGAAATAATGAACCAGTGCACACGAGAACCGCTCATGTTCATCACGCCTGAATTACAGCATTTGCCACGAATTTTTAATTTAGAGCATCTTTCAGAACCTGTTCAGCATCGCCTGAGTATGGAATACATGAATCTGGAAGGTGCGATTTTACGGGCAAAAGTCGTTCGGGCATTTGGACGGCAAAATCTGCATTACCTGATTCAGGATGCAGTACAGGAACAGGACGTCAATCTGGGATATGTATTTAGCCCATTTATCTTTGCCAATCTGAACAAGCCTTGTATCTACAGCACACCCAATACAGCCATGATTGAGAATATTTTGGGGCGTTTTGGGCAAGTCGACTACAAGATCAAGGCAGACTATGCACTTGATGCCATGCACATGTATTTAGATATTAGAGAATCTACCTACTCTGATACAGAAATGTTGCAGTTAGGCTTGCTGCGCGCCTTGTGTCGCCCTGACCTCAAGCATGTTTTTCTCATTACCGATACCACAAAGTTAAATACGCAGGCAATTACGGAAATTGAGCAGTTTCTCAAAATCCATATCCACCCGATTCACAAGCAGCGACAATCGGAATGGGTCGTTCCTGTAGCAACCGAAATTAAACTAAAAAAACTGCTGTTTAAACATAAAGATGAGCAATATATGGCGTTATGCGAACATTTTTCTCAGCAAAATGCCGAATTACTCAAACGCTGTGACAGTTTGAAGCTAGAACAAAATGCCCGCTTGATTGAAGATATGTTCTATAGCGAACACATCTTCGAAAAAATGTCGGTCTATAGTGAGTATATTCAAACCCTTTCACAAAATGCACTGCATGGCTGAGTATTTTGCTCAGTCATTTGTATGTTTTTGCTGTGCAACGGTATCTGGTGTTTTGATTGCAAACTGTTGTAGCAAGTGCTGTAACTGCTCAGAAAACTGCTGTTGCAAATAGAGTTCTGACTGCGTTTGTTTAAGCTTTCCTTGGGTTTGCTCAGAAAACTGCTGTTGCAAATAGAGTTCTGACTGCGTTTGTTTAAGCTTTCCTTGGGTTTGCTCGAGCTGCTGCTGTAATGACTGGTGTATCTGTTCGGCTTGCTCTAACGTATCTTGCTGCTGTTGAAATTGCTGCTTCAGCATTGAAAATGTTTGTGTCTGTTGTACATATTCTTGTTTTAAATCAGTCAGTTCATCTTGATGTTGTTGATTTTTTTGCTGCAATTGCTGAATTTGACTGTACTGCTGTTCTAGATATACAGCCTGTTTGGTGTGTTCCGTGTGCAACACAGAAAGTTCATTGTTTTTGATCACAATGGTTTGCTGTAACTGTTGAATCTCAGTCTGTAGTTGCTGCACTGCCTGATCATGGCGCCGTAGATCCTGCTGACGCTGTTCCTTGACTGACTCTCGGTAATGCTCCAATGCTTGTTGGGCATGCTGAAACTTATCTTCTAACGCCAAACGGTGCTGTTCATTTTGTTCAAGTAAGGTATTTAAATCTGTGGTTTGCTGTTCTAAACGATTGCGCAAGATGGTTTCTTGTTGCAGGTTCTCTTTTAGCTGTTGCTGAGTCTGCATCAGCTCATCTACACGGATATTTTTCTGCTCTAGTTCTGTTTGAGTGTTTGCCAATTGTGCATTTAAATTCTGAATCTGCTGCTGTTGCTCTGCTTCACGTTGCTGCATTTGCTCCTGAATAAGATTAATTTTCTCTTGTGCCTCCTGATGCAGCTGCTCAGAAAGTCGCTGTACCAAGTTTTGCAGCGTTTCACTAATCGAGGGTTGTGCAATCACATCCTCATCTTCTTCCTCAAGCTCTTTTAAGTACTTATGAATCGTACTTTTTGAGCCTGTATTCCCGAGTTCAATCCGTACAGCATCGACAGATGGATATTTTTCTTGTGCTAACAACGTATCACGGGCTTTCTTGACTTGCTGCTTGCTGAGACCTGTACGGGACATACTGCACCTTAATATCATAATGTATTATGTAATACATAATAACATAATAAAAATAAGCATCATTATTTAAATTTAATTTGATATTAAAAGCAGGATAATTAAGGATTATCCTGTGTTATATTGATTTGGGCAAAATGAGGTAAATCTGGCATTACACCTCGGTACGCAAGCGATCTTGGAGCTAAAAACGCAAAATGAACCGTCTGGATCAGTATTTACAGGCTGCGACACGGGAAAATACCCGAAAAAGTTACGCTTCTGCGCTTAGACACTATGAAGTGGAATGGCAAGGTTTATTGCCTGCGACTGCGGACAACATCGCTCAATATCTGGCAGATCATGCTGAAATTTTATCAATTAATACATTAAAACAAAGACTTGCTGCACTTTCACAGTGGCATGTTGAACAGGGTTTTCCTGACCCGACCAAAGCCCCATTGGTGAAGCAGGTCTTTCGCGGCATCAAAGCGGTACACCCAGCTCAGGAAAAACAGGCAAAACCGTTACAACTTCTAGAGCTTGAACAGGTGGTGAATTATCTGGATCAAGACATTGCTATACAGCAAACACAGGGGAATTTTGCGCAGGAAATGCGCTTGAAACGCGATAAATCTTTATTATTACTGGGTTTTTGGCGTGGTTTCCGTGGTGATGAACTGACTCGTTTGGAAGTGGAAAATATTCAGGTTTCCCCTCAAGAAGGTATGCAATGCTTTTTGCCTTATAGTAAAACTGACCGACAGTTTCAGGGACAAACATTCCGAGTGCCTGCTTTGGCTCGGCTTTGCCCTGTACAAGCCTATACCGACTGGATCGAGATCAGTGGTTTAACAGAAGGCTTTGTATATCGAGGGATTCATCGTTATGGCAAGTTGTCTGATCAGGGTTTGCATATCGACAGTTTATTGCCCTTGCTCCGCAAAATATTCACGCAAGCGCAAATCGCAACACCTGAAAGTTATAGTACTCACTCATTACGCCGTGGTTTTGCCAACTGGGCAAGCCAAAGTGGCTGGGATGTCAAAACACTGATGCAATATGTAGGCTGGAAAAATGTTAATTCGGCATTACGTTACGTGGAAGCAGCCAATCCTTTTCAGGGCTTTTCCAAGAATTGGCTGGAAAGTAAAAATGATGGTTAGTTTAAGCCAGCGGTCTTAAGGTCAGGATTTGTTCACTGCGCCCGAAAGGCCCTTGTTCATCATGCAAAATCGAACTGGTCAACCCAATCCCATCTTCGCCGTATTGCTGCACGGTTTCCAATCCTAGCCAACGCCCATGGGGTAAACGGTGTAAATGAATTTGTAAGTCCAGATTGGCAAATGACCAAGAAAATTGCTCTTTTTGCCGCGGCACAATTCCGTTTGCGGTATCCACCAATCCCATTAAGTGCACAAAATCACTGGTTTCATGACCTTCCACCATATCGATATGCGTGTTGAGCCAAACAATCCCTTTGCCTGCGCGGGTCAGTGAAGCATGGGTTCTGACTTCTACACTTTGAATAAAGCCACCTGGCCACTGTTTTAACCGTTCTTCAGGCAAGCTATGTTCGGGCTGTGAAATGCTGTCATCTTCCAAACCTGCAATTGCACGTGAATCCAGAGTTTGCATGCGCCATGCCCGCGCCACAACGCAGGTTTTACCTTGTGCCTGCATTTGCGCTTCAATCAGCTCAATGGTTTTTCCTGCACGAATCACTTGTGTCTGAATGATAAATTCGCCCGCAGCAATTAAACCGAAAATATCGAGGCTAATCCTGCCAATACGCATATGTTCACGCGGAAAAAACTGTTCTAGCTCAGCACATAAAATCCCTGTTGCAGGTGCCATATGCTGTTCATGGCTATTCCATGCGCCCTGTGCATGAATCGTTGAACGGTAATGTGCAGTCGTCACTTGCTTCTGTGTATCTTGATGGCACTGTAACAATTGATAATATGCAGTCATAAAAAATCCCTATTTTTGTTTATTATTCTCATGAATTGTATGTTGCTACGCGACAAAAACCAAGTCACTGAAATGGTCAGGTCAGTTCATCATTTAAGCTATAAGGTTGCTCAAATCACACCGAAGAAATGCTGATCTGCCAATATATACATTAGATATAAAACTCTCTACAATCAGCGTAATAAACCGCCAAATTGGCTTAGTGTAATGAGTGTCTGGCTCACATGAATAAATCTTCTTATCTACAACCGATTTGTCGGGTTTTCACAGTCTTAGCAATTTCTACAGGTTTGGTCGCTTGTGGTGACAACTCGCTTTTTTCTAAAGATGATGAAAAAATTCTTCAGGAAAAACAGATCAAACGTCTGATTCCCCCTCATGCGAGTAACCGTGAGTCTTGGGCGAAAGATATGAGCGACATTATGGATGAACTCAAAATTGAGAAATCCAAACAAAATGTTTGTACTATCGTCGCCATTATCGATCAAGAATCTAATTTTGTTGCGAACCCCCGTGTACCAGGACTCGGTAAAAAAGCGGTAGCTGAAGTGAATACGCGCCTGCAAGAAAAATTTACCGACAAACTGGGTGAAACGCTGGGAACGCCTATTGCGGGTTATTTTGAAAAAGTCTTAAAAACCCAGCCCACACCTGAAAACAGCTATTTAAAACAGCTTGGAAAAGTTAAAACTGAACAGGATGTTGATGTACTGTATCGTCAGATTTTTGACTATATGTCGAAACATTATCATGTCAGTGCTTTAACAGGCGCCGCCAAACTAGTTGGTCAAGATATTGGCGAACGTATGAACCCAGTTACCACTTTGGGTTCTATGCAAGTCTTGGTGCGTTATGCACAAGATCATCAGCGTGACCGCATGAATGTCAATGAACTCCGCGATTATTTATATACACAATATGGCGGCATGTACTACGGCATTCACCGTCTAATGATGTACAAAGCTGACTATGACAAACCGATTTACCGTTTTGCAGACTATAACTCGGGTATGTATTCAAGCCGTAATGCCTCTGTCCAAAAAGCATTAAATACATTAACCGAATCTGATTTGTCTTTAGATGGTGACTTATTACTGTATGATAAAAATGAAGATATACAATCTACTCAAAGTTCGACCGAATTGGCAATTAGCAAACTGTTTGCACAAAATAGTGTGATTATTACCGCGCGTCAGTTACGTAGTGATTTGAAAGAAGAAAAAACTCAAAATTTTGAGAAAACCCAGACCTATTTAACCATTGCCAAGCTCTATCAACAAAAGACTGGAAAAGAAATGCCCTATGCAGTTATGCCGCAAGTGGTGATTTCTGGGCCAAAACTGAGCCGTGATTACAATACCAACTGGTATGCTAGCCGTGTGAATGGACGCTACGAAACATGCATGCATCGCGCCAAACGTCTGAAAGAATCTTGATTGAGCAGGGAAAAACCCTCGCCCTATTCGATTTTGATGGCACGCTTTGCCTAAGCGATAGTTTCACGCAATTTATTTTCTATACCTTGTCGAAAAGGCATATTCTTCGGCAAGGTATTAAAATTTTGCCGTGGATTCAGGGCTATTATCTGAACTTGTACCCTGCGGATGCGATGCGTACCAAGCTTTATAACCAAATGTTTAGCCAGCAAAATCTACAAGAAATCGAAAGCTTGGCATCGGAATATAGTCGTGAGCTGTTAGAACATTTAAATCCTGTCATTTTGGCGCAGCTTAAGCAACATCAGGATTTGGGTCATGAGGTGGCAATTGTTTCTGCATCTTTAGATTTATATTTACAACACATTGCTCAATATTTAAATGTGAGACTGATTTGTACTGAAACGGAAAAGCAGCAGAATATTTTGACGGGGCAATATGCAAGCCCTGATTGTAGTGGTGAGCAAAAAAAAATAAGAATTTTAGATTCTTACAATCTTGAAAATTATGATCAGATCTACGCGTATGGCAATAGCCATGAAGACAAACAAATGTTGAGCCTAGCGCATTATCCTTTTATGGTCGGCAAAGACCGACTTCTGCCTAGCATTCCTTGCAAATCACACTAAGCATAGCAGGCGCTCCACTGAAGCGCCTGTTCATTTGATCAAGTTAAGCAACTTTTGGGAAAAACACACTTTCACCACAAATTACGCTTTGCATCGCATGTGGATGAAAGCTGATCGTTAAAATATGCTGATCAATCTGAATATGATAATCATGAATCAAGGTCGAAATACCATGTTGACTATCGATTAAATACTCATCAACAATATTTAGAATGCCTTCTAGATTAATTGTACTTGACGCACGGTCTTGAGCAAATAAATCATAAATGGTTTGTAGATGGAAAGTGACTTTCTGTTCTGTTGGATGCTGTTTGATGTATTTTTCCAAAAACAACACCATTTTGTGTGCAAAGAAAAAATAATCGGGTTTGTGTAGATATTCCATGTTCATCTTCTTCTCCTTAAACCTTTTTCAGACCATTTTGATCAAGTTTCCTTATGGTTTTGAGGTAAGAATATCACCTTAAAAAAATCTTAAAATATCTATTTTGTTTACATTTATTATCGTTATATGAAAAAACATTACTTTTTATAAATTTACGATATTCATGAATCACAGCAATGTAAGCTATTGAATCCACACACCAATAATTTTCAGAAAAATGTGAGTTTCTGACATTCTTCCTATGTTGTATTAAAAAATAATAATCCTAAACAGCAGTTAAAATATGTAAAAAACTGCTACTTTTTTTACATGTTGATCCAAATAAAAAGCCATTGCACAAGGCAATGGCTTTATTACAACTGGATAGCTTAACCCTGAATTTTAATAATTGGTTTGAGCGTAATCCCTTTTTGGCTGTCGAGAGCCGCCTGATTGATTTGTTCAAAGTCGTAAAACTTGACCAATTTATCAAATGGGAATAATCCTTGCTGATAAAGCTTGACCAATTCGGGAATAAACTTTTTCGGTGCACCGCTACCTTCAACTACACCCATAATCATTTTTCCACCGAGCAGCAAATCGTTGACATCAAACTGTGCATTTGTTCCCAGAGGCGGCGCGCCAACCACTGCAATTTTGCCCAAAGTCCCCAAAGCATCAATGCCTTGCTTTAAGATTTCAGGGCGACCTGTTGACTCCAGTGCAAAGTTAACCCCACCACCTGTAATGTCTTTGATGGCTTGTACAGGGTCTTGTTCCTTGCTGTTAATCACATGGGTTGCACCTAACTCTTTAGCCAGTTCCAAACGAGATGGCACAACATCTACAGCAATGACGGTGGTTGCGCCACAGATCTTGGCAGCAAGTAATGCACTTAAACCCACTGCACCTGCGCCAAGTGCAACAAAACTACTTGCAGGTGTAACCTTGAGAGCGTTGATAGCGGCCCCTGCACCTGTCTGAATACCACAACCCAGTGGCCCAAGTAGCTCTAGTGGTGCATCTTTAGGTACTTTAATCGCGTTGTTTTCTCGGCTTAAAGCAAGGCTCGCAAAGGAAGATTGTGCAAAGAAATGGTCATGCACAGCATCATGCTGATGGTTGCATAACGCCGTATGGCCTTCCAAGTCAGCGCCACCAAAGTTACGCCCGAAAAATTCGCTACAATACGCAGGATTACCTGTATTGCATTGTGTACATTTGCCACAGTAACCGTAGGTCAGTACCACATGATCACCGACTTTCAGGTCTTTAACATCTGGGCCAATGGCTTGAATCACACCAGAGCCTTCATGCCCAAGCACCGCAGGTAATGGCACGGGATAATACTGGTCACGCACAATCAGGTCGGTGTGGCACATGCCTGTCGCGACAATTTTCACTAGGACTTCATCGCGCTGCGGTTGGCGAATTTTTAACGGCTGCAACTCAAAATCTGCGCCTTTACATGCAGTCACGGCTGCGGTGATATCTAATAGTTCCTGTTGAATCGTCATGGTTTCTTTCCTTGTGTTGTTGTCATTCAAATCAATTAAAATAGATAGTTAGAATGGATAATTGGGCGCTTGAGTTTGAATGGTCATCCATTGCCACTGCGTAAACTCATCCAGATTTGCCAAACCGCCAATTCGTGTACCATTGCCCGATGCGCCAAAGCCACCAAATGGATTTACGGTTTCATCATTTACAGTCTGATCATTAATATGCAGCAAGCCGACTTTGAGCTGCGCACCAATTTGCATGGCATGTGCCACATTGCTGCTGATAATCCCTGCCGATAAGCCATAATCGCCCATATTGGCCAGTTCTACCGCTTCAGCATCACTGGAAAATGGAATCAGTACCGCAACAGGGCCAAAAATTTCTTCACTAAAAATCGGATTATCAGCGCTAACGCCTGACAAAACTGTTGGCTGGAAGAATACGCCGTCTGCTTTACCGCCGATGTCAAGAATAGCGCCGTGAGTGACTGCATCATTCACCAGTTGCTGTACTCGTTGGCTTTGTTTGGCATTGATCAAAGGTCCAAGATTGACATTAGGGTCGGTTGGATTGCCTATCACAAAGTTTTTGACTTTCTCAATCAGGCGTTGCTTCAGTGGTTCATACAAACTTTCATGCACCAGAATTTTTCCTGAGGTCATGCAAATCTGCCCTGAGTGTAAAAATGCACCCCACGCCACATTTTGCGCGGCAAGTTCAAGGTCGGCATCAGGCAAAATGATCAGTGAGTTTTTGCCACCGAGTTCCAATGAAACTTTTTTCAGGGTTTTACCTGCATTTGCCCCTATGATTCGCCCGACCTGTGTTGAACCTGTAAATTGGATACTGGCAATATTAGGATCAAGTGTCAGTGCTTCACCAACATCTGCTCCTCCAGGAACAATATGCAATAAACCTTTAGGCAAACCTGCAAGTTCAAAAATCCGAGCAATAGCAAAGCCACTACAGACTGCTGTACGTTCATCAGGTTTTAGCACTACAGCATTTCCAAGTGCTAATGCAGGTGCAACTGCACGCAGCGCCAAATATAACGGGAAGTTAAACGGTGAAATCACCCCAATCACACCCAAAGGCACACGTTTTGCCAGACTAATTTTTCCTGTTTGTGTCGGTAAGATGCTACCTTGCTCACTGGCAGGCAATGCACTGCAATGCTTGAGAATTTGCAGGGAAATATGCGTTTCAAAACCTGCTTTAAGCTGAATCGAACCACTTTCACGCACTAGCCAGTCGATAATTTCAGGTTGATGTTCTGTTAAAAGCTGAGCTGCGCGTTCAAATACGGCTGCACGTTCCTGATAGGGCAATACCGCCCACGCTTGTTGTGCCTGTTTGGCACTGATGGCAGCCTGTGCAACATCGTGCGCCGTTGCACAGCCCAGTTGCCCAAGCACTTCACCTGTTGCCACTTCTGTAACAGGCAGGCTTTGTGTTGCAGCAAGCCATTCACCGTGAAATAAACGCTGATTCCAGATGTGTGCATCTAATAACGACATAATACAACTCCTTGATTAATATTATTATCCTGTCAATTAAAACAAATATAGCAAACGGAAATTTGCACCGAGCTGCTTTTTAAAACCACTTTCCACTTTGGTGTCCGAGGTCAACTGTGCACTCAACTGGGTTTTGGCATTTAGCATATGTTGATATTCAAAGCGGACTTGCTGGGTTTTGGTTTGGGTATTTTGATCAACCCCATCCAGTTCCTGTTTACCGCCATAGGTTGCCGAGTAACCCAGTGCGACACGTTGTTTAGGATTGAAGTCATAACGCAAATTGGCTTGCGTTTGGTAACTGGTATGTTGTTTTAAAGTTTGGCTACCATTGCCTGCCTGATCATTATTGCCATAAAACACGACATCTTGATAAAACTCGGCTGACCAGTTTTTATAAAGTGGCTCAACCCAGCCCAATTGCAGGTCATATTTAAAGCGGTTTTCACCCAAATTGACGCTTTCGTGTTTGTTGTATTGACCTACAGGCAAATAAATCAGTGGGGTCAGACCCACATAACGCCCTGAAACGCCTGCCTGTGGTTGATTGATTAACCAAAAGGTTGCGCCAATGATCGGATCGGCAATACCGCTGGCATCATTTAAATGCTGTCCACCAACGCGGGTGTTATACACTGTTCCAAATGGCAGTAAAATTTGCGGATCGATAGTGATATTGCCAATTTTGGTAAAATGAATCAGACGCAAAATCCCGATATCCGAATGAGATTTGGCATCAATTTTATCGCCATTAACATAATAACCGTCGGATTCGCCGTGTTGATAATATAACGCTGCAACATCGGTTCCTGCGGGCAACGCAGTATAATCGCCTGTGTTGACATCGACTGCATACGCACTGTGAATTGCTGTGAAGCTGGCTGCGAATGCAGCAATTTTTTTAAAATCTGTAAAAAACATTCGTCAAATCCCCTGACTGAAATATTGTCCTTGACTGCGTGTGAACCTCAAACGCGGGTCGCAAGTAGCGATATCGTCCTGATCAATAGCTACCTGTGATACTTATGTTATCTGCAGCAACTGTGCCAATCTTATAATTGTTTATATTTCAGTGGTTTATATTTTTAAATTTCAACTTCATGTCCAGATACTAGACAAATTCAGGTGAACACTGTCCAAATACTGGACAGTGTATCCTGCTGATTTTAATGTAAATATTTATAGACTGTGGTTCTGGAAATATTCAGACGTTTCGCCGTTTTAGACACATTGCCTTGTTCCTGTTGCAGTACTTGCTGAATCAGTTGACGGGTTTGTTGTTCTAAATCAGCTGGGCTTGTAGATACTTGTTCAGTAATTGCAGATGCAGGCTGTTCAGGTAAATATAAATGTTCCAGTATTGGCTTTTCAGACAATGCTACCGAAAGTTTTAAGATATGAATCAGCTCACGAATATTGCCATGCCAGTCATATTGCTCAAGTTGCTGCTCGACCTGTACAGACCATTGTTCTACACCTAACTCCTGCAAAATGTGCTGCATTAGAATCAGTTTGTCATTACGTTGTCGTAATGGTAGTAACTGCACTTCATAACCGCGAATACGGTAGTACAAATCACTACGGAATTGCTGCTGTTTGACTTGAGTTGGTAAGTCCTGATTGGTCGCACAAATCAGCTTAAACTTTGATTGAATCGGCTGTCGTCCACCCACCCGATAAAACTGCTGATCTTGCAAAACACGCAGCACTTTGACCTGTAGATGCATCGGCAAATCACCAATTTCATCGAGAAATAAAAAGCCCTGATCCGCAAGCTCAACCAGCCCTTTTTCGCCTTTGTGTTTGGCTCCTGTAAATGCGCCACCTTCGTAGCCAAACAGTTCTGATTCCAGTAGATTTTCAGGAATCGCACCACAGTTGATTGAAATAAAAGGCAGATTTTCAGGGAATTGCTGGCGAATCTGCTGGGCAAAATGATCTTTGCCTGTACCCGTTTCCCCTGTAATCAAAATCGGAATATTGGCACGAATTGCTTTGACCGCTTGTTGTAATTGCTGTTGTTGCGAAATGACCGATTTTCTAATAGCTTGGCGTGGTATGGTTTGAATTTGTGGGCGATGCTGCCGCGCATAAAACAAGGCATGGTCGCAACTTTGAATCAGAAAATCACCAGATTGTTGTATCGTCGGCATCAGGAAAAAATGTTGTAAAGGCTGCCCAAGTACGTCATGAATATC
Organism: Acinetobacter sp. ANC 4636; assembly: GCF_054454555.1. Classification (NCBI taxonomy): domain Bacteria; kingdom Pseudomonadati; phylum Pseudomonadota; class Gammaproteobacteria; order Moraxellales; family Moraxellaceae; genus Acinetobacter; species Acinetobacter sp. ANC 4636. The sequence goes on from NZ_JBTKVD010000017.1 coordinate 34,284, forward strand.
TCGATTGAGCAGCTTAAGTGCCATTTGATTGGCTTTACGAATGATTTGTCGATCATCATATTCCAGCATCGCGCTATAAGCATTGCCAAGCAAATCAGGCGAATGCTGAAAAATCAGTAAATGCTGTTCAGATTGCTGTGTAAGGAGCTGATTTTCCAGTTTATAGGTCTGATAGAGTAAATGTCTGAGCCAGTTACTGGCGAGCAGACCTTGTCGGGAAGTAATGTCGAGCGCACCCAAAACACCGCCTTGACCATCAAAAATCGGAACCGAGGCACAGGAATAATTGCTAAATTCATCCAGATAATGTTGATGACCGACCATAATCAGGGGTTGCTGACAAGACAAGCTACAGGTCGGGGCAATCGCACCAAACACCGCTTCATCGACAATTCGCCCAGTCTGTAAAAAACTATAACTTTGATGGGCAAAGTCATTGTGCTGCTCGGCAATAATTTTACGTTGCTGATTGATCAGAAAGACACTGATGTCCTGTTGCCCAAAAATTTTCCATGTATCTTGCAAAATCGGCTGTGCCAGTTCTGCCAAGTATTGGTCGCTGTCTGTGAGTGCTGCATGTGGAAAATCACGCAGATCAGACACTTTGGTTAATGGGCTTAAACCTGCCTGTCGGGATTTTTGCCAGCCCTGAATAATGGGGGAATCTGCCAAAATGGGATTGGGCAAACTGCCCGTTTCAAAAAAACGATGTTTAATATCCTTCCATGGATAATTTGCGTGTCCGTGCATGTCCTCATCCTATTTAAAAATAAAATAACCCAATCATTCACAGGAACAATTGGGTTCGGCACAGCATGTTATTCCTGTTTGTTCTATACAATAAAACCTTTTAAGCACTGATTAAAGTGTTCAGGCTGCTCAATATTGGAAATATGCGAGGCTGCAATCTCAGCGAGTGTTGCGCCGTGAATTTGCTGTTGCATAAATTGCCCATCGGCAACGGTAGTCACAGGGTCGGCAGAACCCGCAATAATCAGCACAGGAATCTGAATTTTGGCAATTTCATCACGTAAATCGGTATGAGCCAAAGCTTCACAGCACTGTGCATAACCTTCAGCGCTACCTGCGGCCAAGTCATTACTTAACTTTTGAATTAAGTCGGGGTTATTTTGTATAAAACCTTCAGTAAACCAGCGAGTTGCTGCCGTTGCTGCAATCGGTTGCAAGCCTTGTGTACGTACCAATGCCGCACGCTCTTGCCAAGCTTGCGCTTGTCCGATTTTTGCTGCGGTATTGCACACCACCACTTTTTTAAAGCGTTCTGGAAAATAGCGCGCCAACCACTGACCTGTCAGACCACCCATCGAAATACCACAAAAATACGCAGTCTGAATGTTGAGGTGATCCAGTAAATCAATCACGTCTTGTGCCAGTTCCGCACAGCCAAAAGACTGTGTCGCCGTTGAAGATGCGCCGTGTCCACGCGTATCGTAAGCAATAACAAAAAAATCTTTCTGAAAAAATTCAATTTGTGCTTGCCACATGCTGAGATTAGTTCCCAGCGAATTAGAAAATACCAAAGCAGGATTTTTAGCATCACCAAAGGTTTGATAGTTCAGCGTAACCTGCTGTGGAGTCAAAAAATTTGGCATTGGTTTATCCTTCTACTCGCTCAATAATCAAAGCAATACCCTGACCGACACCAATACACATTGAACATAAAGCGTATTTGCCACCTGTCTGTTCAAGCTGGTTTAAGGCTGTAGTCACCAGACGTGCACCTGAAGCACCGAGTGGATGACCCAGTGCAATT
>NZ_JBTKVD010000018.1:0-35898 GCF_054454555.1 Acinetobacter sp. ANC 4636
GGGATTTTCATAGTCACGGTTGATGTAGGCATTTTTTAGCGTGAATTTCCATTCATCCTCGTTTGGCTGTCCCAAGGAATCTGCTGCATAACTTGATGTAGCGACGACAAATAATGAAGGAATTGCCAAATTTTTAAATCGTAATTGGTAAAATAAGCGCATAAAGCATCCCTGCTTTCTGTGCAGCGAAGCACAGAAAGATCTTATTTAATTGTTAATGTTGAGCGAAGTAAAAGTAAGTTATTTAATCAAGACAATTCGGAAACAGTCTGTGTCTGTTCTTTTTTTAACCTTTGAATCAAAAGTAACGAAATTGCCGCAAGTACTGCAGGTATCGCAAGTAAACTCATGATTTCAAGACTGGATAAGTTTAAAGACATCAGCCATCCTCCTACGACTGAGCCAATCACTGAGCCAGAACGACCGACTGCATTTGACCAACTGACTCCTGTTGCACGACAGTGAGTTGGATAAAAACCCGAAGCAAAAGCATTGGCGCCCACTTGAGAACCACTAATTCCGACACCAACCCCAAACATTGCCAACATCAGGAGTAGTGTATTGGCCTGTTGAATGCCCATGCCCAAACCAACCAGACATAAACAACCCAATATATAAGCCGCGCTCAGAATCTTGGTCGCATCTTGCTTATCCATCAGGAATCCCAAGACAATCGCACCAATGGTTCCTCCCACCTGAAAAATCGAAGTCAGCCAAGACGCGTTGGATAAGTTGAAACCTGCATTGGTGAGTAAGGTTGGCATCCAGCTAGAAATCATATAAATGATGAGTAGGCTCATAAAAAAGGTAAACCAAATCAAAACTGTGCCAAGTGCATACCCTTTGGCAAACAGGTCTTTAAGACTTGATTTTTCAACTTCGTTGACGGTAGGAATGAGGGTTGGAATCGCAGTTTGTGCAGGTGCAATGCGAGCAGCAATTTTTTCAATTTTATCTGTGGCTTTCTTTTTTAGAACCAGAAAACGAATCGATTCCGGTAAAAAATATATTAAAAAAGGAACCAGCAATAACGGTAAAATTCCTCCGATCAGCAAGATTCCATGCCAGCCAATATGCGGCAATAACTGTGCCGATAGAATCCCACCAAAAGCCGAACCAATGGTAAAACCACAAAACATCATGGTAACTAAATTGGAACGACGTGATGTCGGTGCATATTCAGCCGTAAGGGTAATGGCGTTCGGCATGGCTCCGCCCAAGCCCAAGCCCGTGATAAACCGCAAAATAATCAGGGTATGTAAATCTGGAGAAAATGCAGAAAATACCGTCGCTAAACTAAAGACGATAACTGAACCCAGCAAAATGGGCTTGCGACCCAGTTTATCGGCCAATGGTCCAAAAATGAGAGCGCCTGCCATTAGACCAAATAAACCTGACCCAAATAAAGGCGCAAGATCCGTTGCTTTGAGTGCCCATTCGGCTTTAAGTGCTGGGGCAATAAAACCAATTGCAGCCGTATCAAAACCATCAATCGCAACAATCACAAAGCATAACCACATAATGCTTTTTTGCAGCGATGACAGCGGGTTGGCATCAATAAAACTCTGAATATCGACTTTCATCTTATTTTGAGACATAGAACATCCTCACACCATGCAACATGGTGTTTTGCAATCCTTAGCAAAAGAGTACCCGACTGTATTTTTTATTCAGGTCAGGCACTCTATTTAAAAATCAAACCATTGATTTATTTAACGTTAACTGTAATTCCTGTTAATCCTGTAATATCAGCACGCATGACATCGCCTTTCACCACAGCACCAACACCTTCAGGCGTTCCTGTGAAAATCAGATCACCCGCTTTGAGTTCAAATAAAGTTGACAGATTGGCAATCGTCTCAGATACATTCCAGATTAAATGACTAACATCACTACGCTGTTTGGTCTCACCATTAACCGTCAAATGAATGTCAGCTTGATTGAGTTCACCCGTTTGAGTAATTGGATGAATTGGACCAACTGGCGCAGAAAAATCAAATGCTTTACCAATTTCCCATGGGCGACCTTTTTCGCGCATTGCCATTTGTAAATCACGACGGGTCATGTCCAGACCAACGGCATAGCCATAGATATAATCAGCAGCATCTTCTACAGAAATGTCTTTACCATCTTTACCAATCGCAACCACCAGTTCGATTTCATAATGGTAGTTGGACGTCTGCGCTGGATATGGAATATCAACCGCTTCTTGGTTTACTGGAACAATCGACTCCAGATCATTAGGTTTACAGAAGAAAAATGGTGGCTCACGATCTGGATCAAATCCCATTTCACGGGCGTGTGCAGCATAGTTACGACCAACACAGTACACGCGGCGCACAGGAAATTTCTGGGTTGAGCCATCAATAAACAAACCCGCTTGGGTCATCGGCTGAAAAATAAATGACATATCTTGTGTTCCTTGTCTCATATTTACTGTGTTACAACGCATCAGGTTGCTGTTTTGGCGCGGCATTCTGGAATGCTTCCAATGTCATACAGTGTTGATAAATTTCAAAAATATCAGGGTAAGATGTCAGATCCACCTGAAAACGCAGTGCTGAATCTACCTGAGGAATTAAGTAAGCATCCGCAATGGTTGGCTGGTTGCCATAACAAAACTTGCCACGCTCTGGATCTTGACTCAGCATGTTTTCTAAAGCTGAAAAACCACTGTGAATCCACTTTGCACACCATGCCAATACTTGTGTTTCATCCAAAACGAGATCCTGACGTAAATATTCCAGAACGCGCTTGTTATTTAATGGATGAATATCACAACCAATTAAGGCAGCCATCGCACGAACTTTAGCCTTACCAAATGCATCTTTTGGCAATAATGCAGGTTCAGGGTATTTTTCCTCCAGCCATTCGATGATGGCTGGGCTTTGCGTTAAATAACCTTGTTCGGTTTCCAGTACTGGTACAAAACCTTGTGGATTTATAGCCGTGAATGTACTTTGGCGATGCTCATTTTTTGCCAAAGAAATAAACTCTTTGACATAGCCTAAGCCTTTCAGATTGAAGACTATTCGGACTCGATGTGAGCTTCCGCTACGGAAAAACCCATAAAATTTCATGCCGCATGTCCTTGATAGTTTTTCACTGCATCCAGACAGTTACTCACGTTCCAGCCATACAACCATTCCATCGCATCATAGAAACGTTCTGCAGAACGACCACGCCACAAATCATTACGGACTAAGCGTTTTACACCCGAAGCATGGTAGAGTTTGCCCATTTCACGTGAAGACAAAACGATACGTGCTGTACGTGCTACACGGGCTTTTTGATACATATCCAATGCAGTCAGCAAGTCATTGTTGTTAACACGTAGTGCTTCGCCAAGGGTCACGGCATCTTCAAGTGCCATACATGCGCCTTGTGCCATGTATTGTGTGGTTGGGTGAGCCGCATCGCCCAGTAAAGTCACTCGACCAAAAGTCCAAGTATCAATCGGTTCGCGGTCAGCCGTCGCCCAGCGACGCCAGCTTTTTGGCAGCTCAATCAACTGACGTGCTTTCGGACAGATATCCTGAAAATACGACAAGACTTCTTCTTTGGAGCCATCAGTGACGCCCCACTCTTCCTGCTGGCGGCTATGGAAGGTCACAACCACATTATATTCCTTGCCACCACGTAGAGGATAATGCACAAGGTGACAGTTTGGACCCACCCAAATACTGGCAGCATTCCATTTTAAGTCATCTGGAAATTCACTTTCGGGTACTACGGCACGATATACCACATGGCCTGTCACCAAGGCAGGGTCATGCACATAAGTTTCACGTACCACAGATTTCACACCATCGGCACCAATCAGGGCCTGACCAGTATAAGACTTACCATTTTGGTCATAGATGGTGACGCTATTTTCGTCCTGTTCAACCTTCTGAATGTGACAATTGGTAATGATTTCAAGGTCGCCATATTTTTTGGCACCTTCTACCAACGAACCATGAATGTCCGCACGGTGAATCACGGCATAAGGATTTCCAAAGCGTTGACGGAACTTTTCATCGGTTGGGATTTTACCAATCTGATATTCATCAATAGCGTCGTGCATGACCATATAATCAGTATAAACTGCTTTACTACGGGCAATTTCACCAATACCGAGCGCATCAAAGGCATGAAAAGCATTTGGTCCAAGCTGAATTCCTGCACCAATCTCACCAATTTCAGGTGCTTGCTCAAAGACCTGAACCTTAAAACCTTGTTTTGACAACGCCAATGCTGCTGCAAAACCACCAATGCCACCGCCAGCAATTAAAACCGGTTGATCTTGATTTGACATGATTTATATCCTTATAAAATCTAAATTAATGACGTTCACGTACCGAATACACGCCCAGTTTTTTCTGAACAGGTGCTTCATCGGCAATAAACACATAACAAGGCTGGTCAGAAGTATTGATTAAATCAATTTGAGAGAAACAAGGTGCACAAGCTGTATCTGCTTTGCCCAGATCAAAAAATTTCTCATCTGTTTTCACCATGACCTGACCATCAATCACATGAAAAACCTGAGCGCATGAACGTGGCTGCAACTGAACGGTTTCATGTGGACGCAGCATCAATGCGGAATAACCAATGATATTTTGGCAATCAGCGCCTGTTTCAGGATTGATATAAGTAACTTCAACAGGCCCTTGATGTTGCTGATCCTCAGCTAAGGCATGAAGTACTTTTCGTGTCTCTTTCCATGAATAGCGCATCATTGGATAAGAGGCGTTTTCACGGATAAAATGACAAGTTGGAACAACACCCACACCATAACGGTGCGCATTTCCAGAACTGGTCACTTTCTGAATATCGCCTGGCTGAACATAAGATGCTTCCATATAGTAGACCAATGGTAAATCCAGCACGTCTAACCAGATCACAGGCTCATTCCCATCATGGCCATGTTCATGCCAAAGCCCTGATGGCGTAAGGATTAGATCACCATGTTCCATCAGGCATTTTTGCCCTTCAACTGTGGTATAAGCGCCCTCTCCTTCAACAATCAGACGTACTGCATTCGGGGTATGGCGATGCGCTGGTGCCCATTCTTTAGGTAGCAATAACTGCATCCCTAAATACATGACTGAGCTGACTTTCATGTTCTCTAAACCATGCCCAGGGTTGGCAAGTACCAAAACGCGACGCTCAGCTTTTTCAATCGGTGTGAGCTCACCAGCTTCTAAAAGTAAGGGCTTAATGTCTTTAAAATACCAAGCCGTTGCAAGTGTCTGTGGGATCGGTTTTTGTGGCGGTAAAACATTACGTAAGCTTGGCCATAAAGGAACCAGATTTGACTGCTTTAACTCATGCAAATAGCGGGTTGGTAACTCATCCAATGTTGCTAACTGTTCCATAGCTCATCCTTTTTGACATCGATAACAACAATCCATTTTGTTGTATTGAGACTAAATGTTTCATTGATGTCTAAGTTAACAACAGAATTTTGTTGAAGCTATGAGCAGAAATTAATACACTGTATTGATATTATCAATACAGAATAATCATGTTAGATATCGACTCCCGTTTATTAAAAATTTTCTTTGAAATCTATAAACATAACAGTGTTTCTAAAGCCGCTGAAAAGTTGGGAATTGGGCAGCCGACACTGAGTATTGCCTTAGGACAGTTAAGAGAGCATTTTCATGACCCTCTTTTCGTTCGCATTGAAAATAGAATGCAACCAACTGAATTATCTAAACAAATTTATCCAATTGTGTTTGAAGCCTTAAACAAGATTAAAGCCATTCAGGATTACAATATTGATTTTGACCCACTGACCTCAAATTACGAGTTTAAACTGAGCATGACGGATATTAGTCACTTGGTCTTACTCCCGACACTCATCAATTACTTACGGGAACATGCTCCGAATGTCCGTCTTGACATTCATCCAATTGACTTGAATACACCAATGATGATGTCGAATGGTGAAATTGATCTCGCTATTGGTTTTTTGCCACAGCTCGAAGCAGGTTTTTATCAGCAAACGCTTTTTCATCAACATTACATTTGCATTGCGAGCCAAAATCACCCTCGATTGGGCAATACCTATATTTCTGATGAAGAATATCGTCAAGAGATGCATGTCGATATTTTAGCAACGGGAGGGCACTATGCTTTAGAACATGAATTGCAAAAACAGGGTGTAAATCGCAATATTCTCGTTCGCCTGCCGAGTTATTTAGGTGTTGGACTGGTGGTGCAAGACACTGATGCCATTGCAACTATTCCTCATTATCTGAGTCAGGTTTTATTAAACCGTGGTGGCCTAAAAATCTTACAACCACCTTATGCATTTCCAAGTTACAGTGTAAAACAACACTGGCATGCGCGCTTTCACCATACGCCGAGTAATCAATGGCTTAGACAGGTTTTCTTTCAATTATTTTCGGGCATCTGCTAATCTTTTAGAGCTGGGTATCAACATAAGAAGCATAAGGCTATTAGCATCAGAAACTCAGTGATTGGCCTAAACAATCAAATAGATAGAAGCTGCCTAAAATGCTTTGGGTTCATTCCATCAAAATGCAATAACCCCCTGAATCAAACGATGAATTTTGGAGAATTCCATCTATTTTTTGACTGATCCCTATGACAGAGGTAAAGACGTTTCACCTTCTAATATAAAAGTTCTGGCTGCTGGAGAACTGGCTGGTTTGATATGCAGTGTACCAGCCCCCTTCAAACCTTTAAATATGCCAGTACCACTAACAACTTCCCAAAATCCATTGTCATTAAGTTGTGGTTTACCATCTTTATCTGGTAGAAAAATAGCACGCACTGTCCACTTGATGTAGGCAATATTCGCTTCTCCCTGACTTAAGATCAGGTAACCGCTAGGATCTCCGCTCACTCCAGGAATGATGTCATGTCTGCCAAATTCAGTCACCGAAGCACCAGAAAAAAGACCTTTACCAACGGCTTGCCCTTCTCGCTTAACCATTAGCACAAAATGCCCTGTCCCATCTTTAAATTCCATTTTTATTTGCTCTTTAGGCGTCATTACTGCTGAAATATCAAGGGCATCCGCAAATGCTAAGCCTGGTTGAATAAGAGCCAGAGCAACAAACAGTTTAAAAAAATTCTTCCTTGAATTGTTCTGAAATTGCGCCTTTACGTTAAGGATAAATCGCAAAAGTTATAAATATAGGCTATCATCTATTCAACGCACTTGAACTACAGTCATATCTGATCCGACAAGACACAATCGTGGGCAGCAACTTCCTATAAATTCTTAAAATATTTCTGTTCAAAGGTTTAATAACATAGCTCACTATTTTCATAATGGCTTCTCATTCGATTGTAGTAAACTTCAATATATTCGAATAGATCGTATTAGCTTCTTTTTTTGTAAGGTTAGGGCTTGTATGGAGTTTCCAATTCTATCTAGAACATCAAAAAATATAAGTTGAAAATTTCATGACTGAGCGAAAAAAATCTCCCCATTTTATTCGGTGGTGACTATTCGCATTCCCAAACAAGTTTTGATATGCCTGATTCAAATAAGCCCTTTGAAAATCTTTCTTTTACAGCATGGCATACTTTTTTATATGAACACAAACCACACGGTGTAAACCAATATACGTTACGTAGTTTACAGCTATTTATAAAATCAAAACCAAGTGTATGAATTTCAATAAATATTGAATAGGCTAAAATGATTAGAAGTCAGGGGGCATTATGAATCAAGTAAAAAATTCAAGTACAGTAAAGATTCATTAAACTCGCTACAGAAATAACCAAAAAGACAAAATAATTCGGAAATATGATCTATAAAAAGCCTTGTTCAGAAATATTTCGTTCGTATTACTTATTATTTTATAGATCGTCGGATTTTTTCTATTGATTTTCTTATGTAAAACCCAGCTTCATATTTGGATGAGTATCCAGTGAAGTGACTCACTGGATACAATCAACAAGACGCGATTAAACAGATTCTACCGCCAAGGCAACACCCATTCCCCCGCCAATACATAAAGTTGCTAACCCTTTTTTAGCATCACGACGTTGCATTTCATGCAACAAGGTGACCAAAATACGGCAGCCTGAAGCACCAATCGGATGACCCAATGCAATCGCACCACCATTGACATTGACTTTATCCATGTTTAAACCAAGCTCTTTTGCTACACCCAATGCCTGTGCTGCAAAGGCTTCATTTGCTTCAATTAAATCAACTTCATCCAGACTCCAGCCAGCACGAGTCAAGGTTTTCTTCACCGCTTCAACTGGACCTAGACCCATAATTTCTGGTGCAACACCCGACATGGCATAGGCTTTAATACGTGCCAGTGGTTGTAAGCCCAGCTCTGCTGCCTTTTCTGCGCTCATCACCAATACTGCTGCTGCACCATCATTAAGGCCCGATGCATTACCTGCAGTCACGCTGCCATCTTTTTTAAATGCAGGTCGCAACTTAGCCAGACTTTCAGCATTGGTGTCAGCTTTAATATATTCATCACGATCAAAAACCAAAGGTTCACCTTTGCGCTGTGGTACATAAACAGGCGCGATTTCCTCAGAAAATTTACCTTCAGCCTGAGCTTTAGCCGCTCGTTGTTGTGAAGTTAAAGCTAATGCATCTTGCTCTTCACGGTTAAGCCCGAGCTTTTCTACAATATTTTCTGCAGTAATGCCCATGTGATACTGGTTATAAACATCGGTCAAACCATCGTAAACCATGCTATCTACGAGCTGGGCATTGCCCATTTTCTGACCATTACGCATTTGAATAAAATGCACACTTTGTGACATCGACTCTTGTCCACCCGCAACAACAATCTCAGCTTCACCTGAAACAATTGCTTGAGCCGCTAAATGAACAGCACGTAGCCCTGAACCACAGACCACATTTAAGGTTGACGCTGGTACCGTAATCGGAATTCCTGCTGCAATTGCTGCTTGACGTGCAGGGTTTTGCCCCACGCCTGCCGTCAAGACATTGCCCATAATCACCTGATCGACCTGTTCTGGCTTAACCGCTGCGGCATCTAAAACTGCACGAATGGCAACCTGACCAAGTTGAGGCGCACTGACACTGGCGATTCCACCAAGAAAACTACCCACTGCTGTACGCTTTGCTGCAACAATTACGACTTCTTTCATTGTGTTTCCTAGAATTTTAAATGTTTTTATTAAATAAAAATCAAATGGTGAATTGCATTTTTCTGTGAAAATGCAACCCACATTAATGACAAATTTGAATGCTTAAAACAGGTTAACCTGCACATAACGACCTGGAGCTGCTTCTTTTACAGGGTAGATTTCTGTGCCTAGAACACGTGCTGGCACTTGCTCTCCTGCATACGGTGCAACCCATTCCTGCCAGCGTAACCACCAGGATTCCGAATGGAACTGTGCACCATCTAACCACTCTTTGCTGTTGGTATAAGGTGCAGCATTGGTATAACAGCCGTATTTGTTACGGTTTGGCGGATTAATAATCCCTGCTACATGACCTGACTCACCCAGTACCAATGTTGATTCACCACCTAGGAAAGTTGCACCCTTAAAGCAGGCATCCGAAAGCGCAATATGGTCTTCTTGTGCTGCAATAAAGAAGTTTGGTGTTTTGACTCGCGACAAATTTAAACTAACGCCATTAACTTTAATTTTGTTTGGCTGAATCAAATCATTGTTCAAATACAGGGTACGCACAAGGAAACTATGGACTTTGGCTGGAATATTGGTGCTATCACTGTTCCAGTACAAAATATCAAAATCCGAAGGATCTTTACCTTTCAGATAATTTTCAATGTAATAGTTCCAATACAAGGTATTTTCACGCAACAAGCTAAAAGTCACAGCCAACTGACGACCATCAAAATAACCCGTTTGTTCATTTAACGCTTCAATACTTGAAACCACGTGTTCATTAATGAATACACCTAAACTGCCTGGGTTATCGAAATCGAGCAATGTCGCCAGATAAGTTGCACTTTTGACATGATTTTTCAAACGCTTAGCGACATAATAGGCCTGTGTGGCAGCCAATAAAGTTCCGCCGATGCAGTAGCCAATTGCGTTTGCTTCTTTCTCGCCTGTTATTTCTTCGATAACCCGTAAGGCTTCGACAGCTCCAGAAACAACAAGATCATCAAAGGAGATGTTTCTTTGCTCGAATTTAGGGTTACACCACGACATCATAAATACTGTATGCCCTTGGTGACGTAACCAGTTCACAAATGAATTCTGTTCACGTAGATCAAGCACATAATATTTATTAATGAATGGTGGAATGATCAGAATTGGCGTTTGATGAACTGTTTCGGTCACAGCTTCATATTGCAGTAACTGAAATAATTCATTTTCAAATACCACAGCACCTGGTGTGTATGCTAAGTCCTTGCCCAAACTGAACGAGTCATTATTGGTCATGCGTACAGACAAATACTTTCCACTGTTCATTAGGTCATCATAAAACGTTTCCATACCTCGAACGAGGTTTTCACCTTGTTCGTTAATCGTTTGCTGAATCACTTCGGGATTGGTCCACAGGAAATTGCCTGGCGCAAAAGCATTAACCATCTGACGGGTAAAAAAATGAATGCGGTAGCGAACTTTATCAGGAATACCATCCACGACATCCAGCATGTCCTGAACTAATTTGCTGAAATGTAAATAAGACTGGGTTAACAAATCATAATTTGGTTCATCTTGCCACAATGGACTGGTGAACCGACGGTCACCACTTTCAGGTTTCACGAAGGGTTCAACCTGAGTCCCCATTACACCACGTAGCATGACATTTTGGTAAATCTGCATCTGGCCTTGCCACCATTTGCATTGCATTTCCATCAACCGCGTCGGATTCTTGGCCAATGCTTCAAAGAACACAGCCATGTCTTCATTATTGACCTTTGCCAGTGCCTCATTTAATGGGTTTTTACCGTAATAAAATTCTTGTACTTTTTCCCACATATTTTCATGTACATTAAAAAAATTCTGTACATTCTGATTAAACTGAAGAATATTTTGCTGCATTTCACCTCTCCATTTGGTTAATGACCTTACCTTTGCATCAGCGACACTATGAAAAACGGGGAAGTGACTGGCACTTCCCCGTGTGTTGAGCTTGATATGTCATGGTCTGAGATTGGTGTTATTTAGTGTTTGGCATAGATTCGCTAACCAACTTGTCGAATTCAGATTTGAATTCAGCAGTTAGGCTAGCCAGTTTTTTGCCATCTTCAATCATTTGCTGGCTCAGCTTGGTCATGGTTTCCATTTGTTTGGTACAACAGCCGACCATGCTTTGCATGTCTTTAACTTCACTGTTTGCAAACACTTGTGACAAAGTAATGTCTGCATATTGACGCGCAGCATCTAATTGTAAATTGGTTAAATCAGCAAAGTTTTTAGCAACCAGACTGTTAAATTTTGCATAAGGTTCAAACATGTTTTTATATTGACTATTCATGTTTGCAAACATTTCGCCATATAGCATGAGCATTTTCTCCGTAGAATTATGATTTAGTATCATTACATTATTAAAAAAACATCGAATGAGTCATCAAGATGACACACATTATTGCATATACAACCCACCGTTCACGGATAGTGTTTCACCCGTAATATAAGCACCATTATCGCTTACAAGATATAAAACTGCTGCCGCAATTTCTTCTGGTCGAGCCAAACGTTGCAATGGAATCTGATCTTCAATACTCTTGACGACTTCTTCACGCATTGCGGTGACCATCGGCGTTGCGGTATAACCTGGAGCAACTACATTAACACAGATATTAGAGCGTGCGCCTTCTTGTGCCAATGCTTTGGAAAAACCGATAATTCCAGCTTTTGTCGCTGAATAGTTTGCCTGACCAAACTGACCTTTCAAGCCATTCACCGAACTGATATTCACAATACGGCCATTTTTTTGTTCTAGCATTTTAAGGAATACTGGCTGTGTCACTGTGAATAGAGTTTTTAAATTGGTATCAATGACTTGTGTCCACTGTTCGAAGGTCATTTTTTTGAAAGTGGCATCGCGAGTGATACCTGCATTATTGACCAGTACATCCACACGACCTTCTGCCTCAATTGCTTCGTTAATCGCTACTGTTGCTTCTTCATGCTTGGTCAGGTCAGTCAAAACGAAACGTACATCACTTTCATTAAAACCTTCATTAATTAACCATTGCTTTTCGCGGTTTTCCTCACGTGGAACAACCGTAGCAACAATTTTATAACCTGCAGCAACTAACTGGCGACAAATTTCACTACCAATCCCACCCAAAGCGCCAGTAACAAGTGCAACCTTTTTTTCAGACATACATTTTTACCTTTAAAATCATTTATTTAAGTATTTAAAAAATAGATATTTATTTATTTTTTGTCGGTGTATAAATTAACCCTTAAGTTATTACGTCAGTATTACAATCACTACTTATTTTTATCGAAAAATGTAACTATTTTCTACCAGCAACTCTCAATCAAAACTCCGGCAGTATCTAAAATGAACTTAATTACTCTTTTCCTCATAACGATTGATGGATTGTGATTTGCATTGTCAATGGGTCACAACTCTCGCATTTCAACCATTCTTGGCCCTTGCGATTGTCGCCATTCAGGCATTAGTAGCAGACAATATCTTTTACTTTCTACGGATAATATGATTTCTGCAAATTGCCAGATTCTGGAGCTAAAGATTGATATTTTGCACAAACTGCGATCACAGGAGAATCTTGAGCTATTGAAAGATATGCCATTCAAAAAGATGAAAACAAAAGCAACCAACTGAATATAAAAATATTTTTTATGGTGATTAATCTAGATTAAACGACAGTTGTTGTGTTAACAATAGATACTCAACTATTTAATCCTGAGTTCGATGAAACAATAAATATTGCTCAAGCTCATGAATTGGCATCGGTTTAGCAAACAAATAGCCTTGATAATCATAACAACCATATTTTTCTAATACATCACGTTGAGCTTCAGTTTCTACACCTTCAGCTAGCACAGAAATTCCAAAAGTTTTTGTCAAGACAATGATAATTTTGGCAATTTCAGCGTCGTTGGAATTGACCACAATATCACGTACAAAACTTTGATCAATTTTTAATTGATCAATTGGAATTCGTTTTAGATAGGCAAGAGAAGAATAGCCTGTACCAAAATCATCCAGAGAAAACATTACCCCGTAGCGTTTAAGAACCATCATTTTTTCAATAACATCTTCTATACCCATCACTAAGGCGCTTTCGGTGAGTTCCAGTTTAAGTAAATGTGCTGGAGCCTGCGTGCGTTCCAGAATTTCGATCACATCTTGGACAAATTCATCACGAGCAAACTGGCTAGCGCTTACATTCACGGCTATGCTGAGTTTGGCTGTTTTTGGATGCTTGGCCCATTCACTTAATTGCTGACACGCTGTTTCTAGCACCCACTTGCCCAGTGAAATAATAAAGCCATTTTCTTCTGCAATGGGAATAAACAGGGCAGGTGAAATGATGCCTTTGGTTGGATGTTGCCAACGTAATAAGGCTTCTACGCCAGTCATCTGTTGCCCACGATTCACTTGTGGCTGGTAATACAGCACAAGCTGATTTTTTTCGAGTGCCTGACGCAGTCCAGCATCAATTTCGGCACGTTCCTGAACCTGAGATTGAATCAGCGGATCAAAGAAACGATAAGTATTTCGACCATAGTTTTTTGCTTCAGACATTGCTATGTCTGCACGTTTAAGTGGATCCTGAACATTTTCATGCGCCTGCATCCCAAAGAGGCTAATCCCGATACTGGCAGAACTGCGATATTCTGAGTTTTCAAAGAAATATGGCTGAGCAAGTACCTGTAAAATACGTTTTGCGACCATTTCCGCTTGCTGGATGGCTTCTGATTCAGATGCACTTGTCTGATCAAGCAGTACCGCAAATTCATCGCTCCCAAGGCGGGCAATCATATGATTTGCACCAACACACTCTAACAGGCGAGCTGCCACTTCTTGTAATAAGTGATCCCCTGTTTCATGACCTTTAGTGTCGTTTAAGGCTTTAAAATTATCCAGATCAATACACAGCAGTATGCCAAGCCGCTTTTTCATTTCTGCATCTTGTATGCTCTGTTCAAGATGTTCTAAAAACAGGCGGCGATTTGGCAACTTAGTCAGAGAATCATAAAATGCCAACAGGCGTACTTTTTCTTCTGACGCTTTATAAGCAGAAATATCGGTAATCGATGCGACATAATGGGTTGTCTGACCTTTTTCATCACGGACACTGGCAATCAGGATGTACTGTGCATACATATCTCCATTTTTACGTTTATTCCAGATCTCACCCTGCCAGGATCCTGTACTACGGATATGATCCCACATGGTGACATAGAAATTTTTGTCATGCGTTCCAGATTTTAGGATGCTAGGAGTTTGTCCAATCAGTTCTTGCTGACTATAACCTGTAATTTCTGTAAGAGCCCGATTGCTACGCAAAATTTTCAGGTTTGGATCAGTGATCAGCATCCCAACTTGGGAGTCAAATGCGGCAGATGCAATACGCTGATTTTCTTCTGCTTTTTTACGTTCGGTAATATCGCGTGCAGAGCAGAAAAATACCTCGTAGTCATCAATATGCACCCGTACTAAACTGACTTCTACGGGATAGGCTTCACCTTGAGCATTATAGTAAAAAGTTTCAAAGCGGACACCTTCAGGCGTGCGAATACCATTTTTAATCAGGTCTTGAATCTCGGCTTTATTATAACAGGCATCCCAATAGCATGGCGTTTGACCAATCACTTCTTCTGGCGTATGACCAATCATTCGAAAGAATGACTCACTCGCTTCAGTAAGCCTTCCTTGTGCATCCAGAACATGAATACCATCATGTGCATTGCGCAATAATATCTGACTACGACGATTGGCAAAAAAACTCGCCTGAATTTGACGCCAAAGTAACCCAGCTGCAACCGTCGTCACCGAGAGAAAGATAAATTCTAACAACACGGCTTTGATCACGTCATTATACCATTGCGCCAGATAATCTTGTTCAGCGAGGGCAACTACGACAAAAACAGGCATACCACTTAACTTACGAAAGGTACCAATACGGGGAACTTTATCTGTGGTACGTCGCGTATAAATGGTGCCAGACTGTATACCAGAGTGAACCAGCCGAGATAGTTCCGGTGGACCACCAACAAATCCCACCTGACCATTCACGGTTTTGAGCAGCGGATTGCGTGCAATAATGCGCATATCCAGGTCTTGAACCAGCACTACACCTTTAGAGCCTACATTCAGTTTCGTAATCAGATTATTAAAGTAACTGGCTGGCAATGTGGCAGTAATAACGCCAGCAAATGTTCCATCAGGCTGATTGTAGCGTCGTACAAATAGATGAATCCAACCTTGACCATTAGGGTCTCTCATCAGTTTTGTGACAAATAACTGATCTTCATTTTGCTGTTGGGCATCTTTAAAAAAACTATAATTTGCATAATTCAGTCTAGGACTAATATTACTATGACCAAACTGGACTTGACCTTTTTCATCTGTGATATTAATTCTCGCCACATAACTGATCCAGTCTTGTTGTCTTTGAATTAAGTTATTAATTTCATTATTATTTATATGTTTTTTATCACGTAATTCTTTTTCTACATAAGCCTGTAGAGTATGCAAGGATAGATCGATTTCTCTTGAGCTGATACTGATGCTTTTTTCAAGTAGTAAGGTTAAATTTTCTACATTAGTCCGAACTTCAGCTTCTTTGCGTTCACGTGAAGTGTGCAAGGTATAAGCCAATAAAGTGATTATGAAAATATTCATGATCACTACAGTGAGAACAATAAAGACAAAAATAGATTTGTTTTTTTGCAGCATATGCTCTCTGTGAGTTAGTTAGAATTCTATTTACGCTGTAATAGTTAACAGCACCCAAAAAATTAATCTTTTGGATCAAAGGTCAGCTTTAAAATCATGCAAAATTTAAAAAAATATACATGACAATGTCATTATACATTAATAAATAATGTAATGAATTTTCAATGATTAAGCTAGTATTGTTTGATCAGACATCAATTTTAGACAATCGTCTAAGCCTTTGAGTCTATTCATTTAAAATATGTAATGATCAACAAATATAGACTACAGGCTTAGCTTTTTATTCAACCTCACAATGACTAATGCAATCGTTAAATTATTGTGAATTAATAGAATTGTAGTAATGCATGAAGTATTGACTGGACTACTCCCAGTCTCCTAAACATGAAGTCGCCTTATTTTTGAGCTGCATCAAATGCTTCTGAACTCATCTCATCAAGATGCAAATGGCGCCTGATTCGATTGTCAGATCTCCCGATATAATCAAAAACGGCTGCATGTGCCATTTTTCTCGTTTTGTAGATCCTTTTTTAAAACTGCTAAAAAGGATTCAGCAAAGGCATGACCCTCATATGAGCGATATACTGCAAAAACTATAACTCATGCTGGAAACAGGTCGGATTTTTTATGTGTGATTCTGGAATCTTTTGCCAATCGAATTTATTTTTTAATCAAAACTAACTATTTCATATGCTTTTTCAAACTTTTAGGATCGAAAAAATCTATACTTCCTGCGGATAAAATTTGGATAATTTTTAAACGTTTTTTGTACAACTCGCTGTATAGAAATTTAAGAATTTTATGGCTAGGGTAAAACTCAATTAACATACTGGTCGTTATGCGGAATAAAAAGAAGCCTAGGAACAGCCTAAGTCACTAAGCAAAAGAGGTGGTTGTGATCTACAAACCAACAATATATCACCCGTAAAAGCTATCAGAGGCGAATCAATAAAATTTGCGTAAAACTATACGAAATATTAATTAATCCTTAATTTTCATATTGGATTATACCGGAGCAAATTATTTTCTAATCTACCAACTGATGCATGAACTAATGGCAAAATTTCGAACTTATTATTATGTACTGATTACATTAATTATTTTAATCTTTGCATATTCAACAGTTTACAGAGTAGCTTGGAATGATATCCAGCGCACAGATTTTACCGTGTATACAGAAGCCGGTAAGGCGATTCTATATCAACTGGACCTTTATCATGTGCAAAATATCCGTGGCTGGCGCTATGTTTATCTGCCGCCTTTTGCTATTTGGATGGTGCCATTTAGTTTAATGCCTTTAGCTTTAGGTGCTTTTATTTGGTATGTTCTAGAAATTACAGCAATTTACTTTAGCCTTGTCTTTTCCATCCGCATGCTCGGAATTGAAACTAAAGAAAATACCCGTTTTTTGTATTTTGCCTTACCTTTATTATCCTTATGTGTTTTGCTACTGTCTGGCATTATGCGTTGTCAGGCATCTGAATTTGTTATTTTCTTTTCTATTGCAACTTTTTATTATAGCCAAAGAAATCGGGTCGTTTTATCAGCAATATCATTAGCTTTTGCCACATTGATTAAAGTTTTTCCTGCTAGTTTAATCCTGTATTTTATATTTAAGAAAAAATGGAATTATGCTTTTGCCTTTGGAGTTGCATTACTTGTTCTGGGGCTGTTATTGCCTTCTTTACAAATTGGTTTTCATACGACATTGAACGATTATATGAACTGGTTCCATGTGGTTGGTTCAAAGGCTGTTGAATCAAATGTAGACCGACAGTCAAACACTGATCTCTATCAACAGTTGCTTGATACGACCAAGTCACGAAATCAATCATTTGAAGCCCTGTTCTTGACCTTATCTGTTCCAGCAGCGTGGGTTAATTATTTTGTTGCAAGCATTGCTTTATTTTCTTTGATCTCTATGTATCGTTTTTCCATGCGTATACAAAACCAGTTAGACAAAATACGTTTGATTAGTGCTTTTCTAATTTGGTCATTACTGATTACACCTATTGCAGAAAGCCATTATTTTGGTGTACTTATTTTGCCGTTATTGACGCTGTCCTATATGATCTTGACGAGTCAATTGGATATAGTGCAACAGCGCAAACTGATTACATGGGGTGTACTTATTTGCGTTGGCTGCATGATTCTGATTAGTTTTCCTGTTACGGAGAAATTACGACCACTATGCTGGTTATCAATGGCTATGTGGTATGTATTGATCTATGGTTTTAAAAATCCAGATCCCATCGCTGAGACAAGTTTCAGCCAAGATCGTCTTTATGAAAATGAAGTATAGTTTTTAATTTTTCTACAACTCACAGAATACGTTTACACAAATTTATTTTATATAAATCAATATTTTTAAATATCACTTAAAGCCTCATCACTGATGAGGCTTTTTTATTTCATTATCAGGTTGCACACTGATGATTTGATCAATGTTTCACGCTTTATTCTATACAGGGTTGTTGTTCAACATTTCATCTAAAAACTAATTTGTCTTTTAGATTCCATCAAATTTCGTCATGTTTTTGCATCAGACATAGGAAATTTGCTTAAGCAGAATACCCTCAAATCAAGCTATGATTTCAGTATTTTCATGATTGGCTGCCAGACCAATCCTATGAGTGTGATGATACAAAAAGTTGCGCCTGCATAAAATGTAAACGATGCTCCGAGTCGATCCCACAACAGTCCAGCCAGTACGCTCGCTAGTAGCATAGCCAAGCCACTGACAAGATTGAAAAACCCATATGCTGTGCCGCGCAAGTCGGCGGGTGCAGTATCCGCAACCATTGTCGCCAGCAAACCCTGAGTCATCCCCATGTGGACACCCCAGAGGGCGACACCAGTCAGCATAACACTCCAGTGAGTATTCATTGCCAATACCAGATCGGCTGAGATTAATACAATCAATCCAAGTGCCAGCAGTACCTTATGGTTCATACGATCAGACAATTTTCCAAACGGATAAGCAGACAAAGCATAGACTAGATTCATCGCGACCATGACCAGCGGTATGAAGGCAACTGGTACACCACTTTGCTGCGCACGTAAAACCAAAAAGGCCTCGCTAAAACGAGCCAGCGTGAACACCGCCCCAATACTCACCACCCACCAATATGAACCACTTAGGCGTTTTAGGTTTTCCCGCTGAATGGGATTGGTGCGTTTAGGCACCTCTTGGTGCTCTGGCTCTCGTATACCAAATAACAGCAATGCGACCGCCATCAACCCTGGAATTACCGCGACCCAGAACACCGCACGGAAATCATTGGCCCACAGCAACATCAAGCCGGCTGCTAGCAAAGGTCCTAGAAATGCACCTACAGTATCAAGAGCCTGACGCAAACCGAACGCCGCACCACGTATTTGTGCTGGTACAATGTCGGCGATTAAGGCATCGCGCGGAGCATCGCGAACTCCCTTTCCGACACGATCCAATAGCCGAGCGGTCAACACAAGGCCAATCGTGGGTGCTACAGCAAACAGCGGTTTAGTGAGCGCGCCCAGCATGTAACCAATCACAGCCAAGCCTTTACGCTTGCCGATATAGTCACTGATGACACCCGAAAATATTTTAATGATAAGTGCGGTAGCCTCGGCCAAGCCTTCGATCAGGCCAATCGCGAGCGCACTGGCTCCTAGTGCCGTGAGCATGAATACTGGCAGTAGACTGTGGATCATTTCAGATGAAATATCCATCAGCATGCTGACAAAACCGAGTACCCACACGCCTGATGGTATTTGCTGCCTAGTGCTTTTTTGAGGTATTGTCATCGTCAAATTCATCCTGCGGCATCAATAGTCCATCACCGAATGCCGACACACAGGTTAATCTACAATAAAAACGACGGGTTAAAAGCTTAGAGGTTGTTTATTTATTAATCTACACCTAAGCGGGGCGAATTAATTTATTATTTTTATTTAGACTTAAAAAATACGGCACCGTTTGATTGCATCGAATCATACCCAAAAAAATGAATGCCTAGGCATCCATTTTTCGCAAAGTTAAAATCTGCTCACTACGACCAAAAGGGCCATGTACATCATGCAAGATACTACTGGTCAGGCCAATGCCATCATGACCGTATTGCTGTACAACTTCCAAGCCTAACCATTGACCTTGTGGCCAGCGGTACAAATGAATTTGCAAGTCCAAATTAGGAAACGCCCACTTTGCTTTAGATGTCTGATCTCGAGGTACGACACCATTGGCGGTATCAACCATCCCCATAAGACGGACAAAATCGGTTGTATTACACCCTTCAACCATATGCGTATCATTATGCAGCCAGACAATGCCCTTACCTGACCGGCGTCGTTCGTCGGCACGTGCTTCCAGAGTTTGAATAAAACCACCCGGCCAGGACTGCATGCCAGTCCATACCGGTAATTTTTCCGGATGCGCGACCTTGTCATCTTCCAATCCGGAAATCTCACTGGAATCCTGCGTCATCATGCGCCAGGCGCGCGCCACAATACAGGTTTTACCTTGGGCCTGCATGGTTGATTCAATCAATTCAATGGTTTTTCCTGGGCGCAGCAGCCGGGTTTGTATGGAAAACTCGCCAAAAGCAATCAGCCCCCAAATATCCAGACTAATTCGACCAATGCGCATGTCAGTTCTGGGCATAAACTGTTCAAGTTCAGTACACATAATCCCCGTGGCTGGTGCCATGTGCTGTTCATGGGCATTCCATGCGCCCTGACTATGAAGGGTAGAACGATAGTGTGCAGTCGTTATGCCTTGTTCATCTTGTTCGCGGCCAAGTAACTGGTAATAGGCTGGCATAAATATCCTTATTTTATTGATTGATTTTCATATAGTTCGACAAGGTCATGCAGATCAAAAATTGCCTGTGACCTTGCATTTTGACTGTTATACGATAATTCGTGGCTTGGTCATTCTTCTTGGGAATCTAACAAGCCAGCAAGTTAAATGCTTTTTAATATAACAACGCTGATTAAATTAAAAATCATAAATAATGGTCGCATTGATTCGGTTATCTAGACCATCTTTATTGTCAAAAGTCTGGCGTTGCCCATACATGTATTCAATTCCAATGTTGATTGGTTTAACAGGGTTATAAAAAGCATTAATCCAGCCTTCAATTAATTGTTTATTCTGACTATGGTCATCGTGGACTAATCCTGCAAATGAATTATTGGTATTTGCACGCATGTAACCAAGACCTATGGTTGATCTTATTTTGGGCGTAAACTGCTGGGTCAAACCAACTGTAACAGCATCAAATTCATTTGGTTTTATATCTCCATGCTTATCAAACACATAAGCATAGTTCGTCCATAATAGGTTTTTAGTATCACCAAAAATATGATTATAGTCAGCACGGAGTAATGTCGTTGGTGTTAACTGAATTTTCCCACCTAAACCAACACCCCATGCAATAAATTCATCATGGTTTCCATACGTAGTTGCTTTTTGAGTGACAAAAGCTCGTCCAGAAACGACAGAACCATTATCAAATTTATAATTTAGTCGTCCTGTCAATGAAGGAAGTTTTAGTTTTGCATTAGGGTCAGTTTGAAAATTTTGTGTTCCTGTGGTGGTGACTGTTTCAGATTTAGGATCTTCCAAGCTGGCTGCAAAATTCATGTGTGGATTAATCGCATTGGAATATTTGAGCTGCGCTATACGTGTTAAAGAACCGCCTACTGACAATGCAGCATCTACAGTTTCAGGAAAATATTCTACGGCATTAAAGTTAGACCATGTCTGGCCGATTAACCAGTGATCATAAGTGATGTAGGCATGGCGTATGCGAAATGTATCTCGAGTACCGCCTCCCAAGAAATCCATTTCTATCTTGCCACCTATATCGTGCCCCAAGCTTGTAGGTGCTTTAAAATTAAAACCCAAACGGGTGGCATTCAGCGAACTTTGAAATTTATCGGCATTGTTTGTTTCTGCAGCGGTATGTTCTAAAGGTACTGTGCTGATGTTATTAAACATTGCGCTAGGGCCTTTGACCTGATACGTGGCATCCGCACGAATATTGCCATAAAATTCAAATTCAGCACCGCCCTTGGTCGTCATATGCGTGAGATTTAAAGGAGATGCAGAAGTCGCTTTTTTTACTTTGGCTAATTCTTCTTGATCTGCTTCTTTTTGTTTTTGCATCATAACTTTCAATTCTTGAATTTCTTGCTCAAGTTTAGCAATTTGTTCTTCCGTTACCGCAGCATAAGTTGGAGAAACAAATATTAATGTTGCAAAACTCAATGCGCTTTTGAACAGAAAATTAGTTGATCCTTTCATATAAAACTCCATTTTAAGTATAAGCCACGTTGCTTATTGTTTTGATTTATTGATATTCCATTCATAAATATGTGCTAAATCAGTGATGATTGGTTTTCTGTATAAATACACAACCATATGATTTATCTAATTTATTTTTGAGTTTATGCGAATATCTAAAAATTAATTCATTGCAGAATATTTATTCAATACAATCGGTTATAAGATAAATTTTATGAAACTAGCATGTGGAACCTAAGCCATTGCATCAATACCGAGTTGAGCAATGGTTGGTCGAGTTTTTTCCACCTGCAATCCTAATTTTTTAAATAACCGCTGATCTTGTCCTGCACCTGCATTTGGCGTAGTCAGCAGTTTTTCCCCAGAAAACACTGAATTGGCACCTGCCATAAAAGCCAAGGCCTGATCCGAATCGCTTAATGATTCACGTCCTGCAGAGAGGCGGATGTAACTGTTTGGCATGAGAATACGTGCCACGGCAATGGTTCGTATCCATTCTGTCACATCGAG
Organism: Acinetobacter sp. ANC 4636; assembly: GCF_054454555.1. Lineage (NCBI taxonomy): Bacteria > Pseudomonadati > Pseudomonadota > Gammaproteobacteria > Moraxellales > Moraxellaceae > Acinetobacter > Acinetobacter sp. ANC 4636. Next base: position 22,632 of record NZ_JBTKVD010000018.1, read on the forward strand.
TCGCTCTAGCTCTGCCAAGGGAGTACCTGCAATTGGAACTAGCATGTTGATCGGGACAGATTCGGGATGAATGGGCAAAGTCGAGAGTTCATGCAACAGACCGATACGATCCTGCTGGTTTTCCCCTAGCCCAACAATGCCGCCACTACAAACTTTCAGACCTGCCTGACGTACATGATCAAGAGTATTTAAACGGTCATCAAAACTGCGGGTGCTAATGATATGAGAATAATATTCACGAGAGGTATCTAGATTATGGTTGTAATAATCCAGCCCAGCATCTTTGAGGCGTTCTGCCTGCGACGCATTCAGCATGCCTAGGGTCATACAGGTTTCCAGTCCCAAGGCTTTGACCTCTTTGACCATTTCGAGTACATACGGCATGTCACGTTCATGTGGATTTCGCCAGGCTGCCCCCATACAGAAACGTGAAGAACCAGAAGCTTTGGCGATCTGCGCTTCCTGAACGACTTTTTCTACCGCAATACGCTTCTCAGCTTCCAGCTGAGAATCATAATGAGCCGATTGTGAGCAGTACTTGCAGTCTTCTGGGCATTTTCCAGTTTTGATCGAGAGTAAAGTGCTCACCTGTATCTGGTTAGGCTGAAAATGTGCACGATGCACTTGTTGCGCCTGAAAAAGCAGATCTAAAAAGGGTTGTTCATATAAGTGCTGGATTTCTTCACGTGTCCAGTCATTCCTTGATTGCATACTTTTTCCCTGAATATTGATAACTTATTATTAAAATTGGCAATTCCCCCTTTATTCCGTAGCATGTACTACAGAAATAAAGGGATTAGATTGGCTCAAAAGAGCTAAAGGATGAATTAAGCCACTTCTTCCAGATGTAATTCCTTACGCATCAATTCGCGTAATTTAAATTTTTGTGTCTTACCAGAAGTGGTCATTGGAAACTCGGTGAAGAACCGTACATAACGCGGCACCTTGTTATGCGAGATATGTTCTGCACAATAACGACGAATACATTCTTCCGTCGTGGTGTGATGACCATGTAAAATAATGCAGGCGCATAGTTCTTCACCATATTTGGCATCTGGTACACCAATCACCTGTACGTCAGAGACATCCGGATGGGTATAGAGGAAGTCTTCAATTTCTTTCGGGAACAGGTTTTCACCGCCACGAATCACAATATCCTTGATACGGCCTTTGATTTTGACAAAACCCTGATCATCCATTTCGGCAATATCACCCGTATGCATCCATTTGGCAACATCAACGACTTCTTTGGTTTTATCTTCATCTTCCCAGTAACCGAGCATCACGGAATAACCTCGTACACAAAGCTCACCGAGTGAACCGCGCGGAACCACTTTGCCCTGCTCATCCACAATCTTGATTTCCAGATGTGGATGCACACGCCCTACCGTACCGACTCGACATTCAATTGAATCATCAATATGCGTCTGGGCACTTACCGGTGCTGTTTCTGTCATACCATAGCAGATGGTGATTTCCGACATATGCATGCGTTCTATCACGCGCTGCATGATTTCACGCGGGCATGGGCTTCCTGCCATAATACCGGTACGCAAGCTGGATAGATCGAAATCTTCAAAGCTGTCCTGTTCTAGCATGGCAATAAACATGGTTGGCACACCATAGGCTGCCGTGCATTTTTCATTCTGAATCGTTTTGAGGGTGTCAATCGGGTTAAATACAGCCGCCGGATACACCATAGTTGAACCATGTGTTAGACAGGCCAAGTTACCCATCACCATGCCAAAACAATGGAATAACGGTACAGAAATGCACACACGATCTTGCGGAGTCAGATGAATCGCTTCACCGACAAAATAACCATTATTTAAAATGTTATTGTGGGTCAGCATGGTGCCTTTGGGATTGCCTGTCGTGCCGGAAGTAAACTGGATGTTGATCGTTTCATCAAATTGCAGTTCATTGGAAATGCTGACCAGCTCATCGAGCTGCTTCTGACTTGGGGTAACCAACAGGTCGTCAAAGCGGTGGATACCTGGATGTTCTTGCTGATCAATTTTAATGACATGTTTAAGATAAGGTAGACACTCTGAGAATAGGACTTTATTGACAGCGTGCGGTAATTCAGGAGCAATATGGGTAAGAATAGCCTGATAATTCGTGGTTTTAAATTGCGAACCAATAACCAGTCCTTTGCAAGAGACCTTATTCAATACATATTCCAACTCATTACTTTTATAAGCTGGATTGAGATTGACCAAGATAATGCCTGCTTTAAAAGCCGCAAACTGTGTAATCGTCCATTCCACACAATTTGGCGACCAAATCGCCAAACGATCCCCTTTCATTAGTCCTAATTTGAGCAAACTACAAGCAAAGGCGTTCACCTGTGCTTGTAATTCCTGATAAGTTAAACGCTTATTCTGATACACACTAATCACTGCATCATTATGGGCATATTGCTGACAAGCTTGATCAAACTTCTCACCAATTGTCATGCCCAATAATGGCTGACTACTCGCACCATAGGCGTAACTTAACTTTGACTGTGTCATTGAATCCATCTCCTTGATTCTTTGTAATTCTGATTTTTACTGCACACTTTAATTTTGTTGTTGTGACTATTTCCAAACTGTCATCTATTTGTTTTTGTGATGATTAAATTAAATTTCCTCCTTTACGCTGACTGCATTGACACAAAAATCGGCGATCTGTTTGACAAAATAATCACGGTAAGACTGATCAAACATCACATTCCGAGATGGATTTAAAGGTTCAATTACAACAAAGGTCATGGTTCCCACGACACATAAGGCTGCTGTATTCAAATCTTCAAATCCAAACTCACCGGTCACTTTCCCTTCGGCAAGAATCTCTTTCATGCTCTGCTTAATAAATTGTTTACTGCGAAAACGCTCATGTTCAATCGCAGGATCAGCCGGTTCGAACATGAGTGAATACGCCAGTTGAGGGCTATTCAATGCACGTTTTACAAATGCCGTTACTGCCTTGTGCAGTTTATCTTTCGGTGTAAGCGGACCCGCTGCAATGGCATCTAAAATCTGTACCTCTTGCTTAATCGCTTCCGATAACACTTCAACGAGGATCTGCCCTTTATTTTCAAAGTAACGGTAGACCAACCCACTGGAAACACCGGCACGTTCGGCAATCGCGTGGATCTGTGCATCTTTCAATCCTCCCTGTGCAATCAATTCACGAGCGGATTGCAAAATCGCTTTACGATTTTGTTCCATTCGGTCCTGCATCAATGAAGATCTCTTGTAACCACTCATAGGCTTATTCTCAACCAGATAAAATGAATTGTAAATCATTTTGTGAATATTGATTCACTTTTTTAAAAAAAGATTGTATTGTAAAAATCAAGCACAGCAAAAATGCTTATGGAACAACAAATATAACCTCCAGGATGAATGAAGAAATGAATCTTAAAAGCTTAAATTTTGGTCTCGATGAAACGTTAATCGCACTTCGTGATTCGGTTTCCGCTTTCTGCGCAAAGGAAATTGCACCCATCGCCCGCCAAGTTGACCATGACAACCACTTCCCTGCCCATCTCTGGAAAAAGTTTGGCGATATGGGCCTACTCGGCATGACCGTGGGTGAAGAATATGGCGGTACCAATCTTGGATATTTGGCCCATATTATTGTAATGCAAGAGATTTCTCGTGCATCAGCAGCAATTGGCTTATCTTACGGTGCACATTCTAACCTATGTGTGAATCAAATTAATCGAAATGGTAATGAAGAACAAAAACAGCGTTTCCTACCAAAACTGGTTTCTGGTGAATATGTAGGCGCTTTAGCAATGTCTGAACCGAATGCTGGTTCGGATGTCGTCAGCATGAAACTACGTGCAGAACAAAAAGGCGATAAATTTATCCTGAACGGTTCAAAAATGTGGATCACCAATGGCGGTGATGCAGACGTCTTGGTGGTATATGCCAAAACCGACATCAATGCAGGTTCGAAAGGTATTACAGCTTTCCTGATTGAAAAAGATATGCCTGGCTTTAGCCATGGTTCACATCTCGACAAGCTCGGGATGCGTGGTTCGAACACCTATCCACTGTTCTTCGATAATGTTGAAGTCCCAATGGAAAATGTCCTTGGCGGCATCGGCAATGGCGTCAAAGTCCTGATGAGTGGTCTGGATTATGAACGTGCTGTATTAAGTGCTGGTCCACTCGGCATTATGGATGCCTGTATGGATGAAGTCATTCCTTACATTCACGACCGCAAACAGTTTGGACAAGCCCTTGGTGAATTCCAGTTGATGCAAGGCAAGATTGCCGACATGTATTCAACCTGGTTGGCATGTAAAGCCTTGGTTTATGCAGTGGGTGCAGCCTGTGATCAGTTGGATCATGACCGTGGTCTGCGTAAAGATGCCGCCAGTGCCATTTTATATGCAGCAGAAAAAGCCACATGGATGGCTGGTGAAGCAATCCAGACCCTGGGCGGTAATGGTTATATCAATGAATACAATACTGGACGTCTATGGCGTGATGCCAAACTCTATGAAATTGGTGCGGGAACTTCTGAAATTCGTCGTATGTTGATTGGTCGTGAAATTTTTAATGAAACGGCATAACTCGAATCAACCCGAAAAATAAAATAGCAAGGAAGTTTCTCTATGAATCAATTAAAAAGCAAAATAAATATTCGAAGTGAAGACTTTAAAATTAACCAGCAAGCCATGCAAACACTGGTAGATGATCTCAATAATGTGACACAGCACATTGCTCTGGGTGGAGGCGAGGTCGCCCGCGAAAAACATCTGGCGCGCGGTAAATTATTACCACGAGAGCGAATTGATCACCTGATCGATCCAGGAACAGCTTTTCTCGAAATTGGTCAATTAGCTGCCTATAAAGTCTATCAGGATGATATTCCCGCAGCAGGTGTAATCGCAGGTGTCGGACTCATACATGGGGTGACGTGTATGATCATTGCCAACGACGCTACAGTCAAAGGCGGAACCTACTACCCACTCACAGTAAAAAAGCATTTACGTGCACAAGAAATTGCGGAACAGAACCATCTACCCTGTATTTATCTAGTCGATTCGGGTGGTGCTTACCTTCCACTTCAGGATGAAGTGTTCCCGGATCGCGATCACTTTGGTCGTATTTTCTACAATCAAGCCCGTATGTCGAGCCAAGGCATCGCTCAGATCGCTGTCGTGATGGGAAGTTGTACCGCTGGCGGTGCTTATGTTCCAGCCATGTCCGATGAAACCATTATTGTACGTAATCAAGGTACAATTTTCCTCGGTGGCCCACCTTTGGTAAAAGCGGCAACAGGTGAAGTCGTCAGCAGCGAAGATTTAGGCGGGGGGGATGTACATACCCGATTGTCTGGTGTGGCGGACTATCTGGCAGAAAATGATCGGCATGCGATTGCACTTGCCCGTAATGTCGTGGCCAATCTCAATAAAAAACCTCAAAAACTAGACGAAAATATTGAAGCTCCTTTATTTGATGCCAAAGAACTCTATGGTGTGATACCTAGTGATGCACGTAAACCGTTTGATGTTCGGGAAGTCATTGCACGAATTGTTGATGGTTCACGTTTTGATGAGTTTAAAGCTCGTTTTGGCTCGACCCTAGTGACTGGCTTTGCCTCACTGTACGGTATGCCAGTTGGGATTATTGCTAATAACGGGATTCTATTTGCAGAATCGGCACAAAAAGGTGCGCACTTTATTGAACTGTGTACCCAGCGCAATATTCCACTGTTATTCATTCAGAATATCACTGGTTTTATGGTGGGACGCCAGTACGAAAATGATGGTATTGCCAAGCATGGTGCCAAACTGGTGATGGCGGTCGCTAATGCGAATGTGCCTAAGCTCACGCTAATTATTGGCGGTTCTTTTGGTGCAGGTAACTATGGGATGTGTGGTCGTGCGTATTCACCACGTTTCTTATGGACTTGGCCAAACTCACGTATTTCTGTGATGGGCGGAGAACAAGCCGCGAGCGTACTTTCAACATTAAAACGCGATCAAATTGAACAGCGCGGTGAAACTTGGTCAGCAGAACAAGAAGATCAGTTTAAACAACCGTTCCGTGATCAATTTGAGAAGCAAGGCCATCCTTATTATGCCTCTGCCCGCCTGTGGGATGATGGTGTAATTGATCCGATACAAACCCGCCATGTGCTTGGTTTAAGTCTGGCTGCAGCCTTGAATGCACCCATCCAGCCAACTAAATTCGGCGTGTTCCGTATGTAAGAGGTGCAATATGAGCTATCAATTTTTACAACTCGAACACCGCGACCAAGTGGCTTATATCTGGTTAAACCGCCCAGAACTACATAATGCGTTTAACACTCAGGTGATCGAAGAATTACATCACTGTTTTACCCAGCTAAATGACCGTGATGATGTACGCGTGGTCATTCTGGCGGGACGTGGTAAAAGTTTCTCTGCGGGAGCTGATTTGAACTGGATGAAACATGTCGGACAAGCATCTCAGGCAGAAAATGAAGCAGATGCCTTGAAACTGGCAACGATGTTACATAGTTTGGCCACTTTAAAACAGCCAACGATTGCCCGAGTGCATGGAATAGCCTTTGGTGGAGGTATGGGGCTGGCATCAGCCTGTGATATTTGTATCGCCAGCACAGATGCTAAATTTGCAACTTCCGAGGTGCGTTTAGGTTTAGCACCTTCAACCATTAGCCCATATGTAATTCGTGCCATTGGCGTTCGTCAGGCATCACGTTATTTCCTGACAGCAGAACGGATTTCAGCAGAGCAAGCGCTCAATATTGGTTTGGCACATGAAATCACAACAGCAGATGAACTAGATCACAAAGTTGATGAAATCGTACAAGCTTTGCTGTTGGGTGGTCCAGAGGCCCAAGCCGCATCGAAACAGCTGATTCAACTGGTCGATCAAAAAGAATTAACGCAGCAACTTCTTTTACAGACTGCACAACATATTGCTCATGTTCGCCAAGGATCTGAGGCGAAAGATGGTTTAAATGCCTTTTTGAATAAGCAAAGCCCGACGTGGATTACTCCATCAGCATAAAAATAAGGAATAAGGATATGTTTGAGAAAATTTTAATTGCTAACCGTGGTGAAATTGCCTGCCGTGTGATCCGTACCGCGAAAAAACTCGGGATCGCCACAGTGGCTGTGTATTCTGATGCCGATGCACAATCGCAACATGTCAAATTAGCTGATGAAGCTGTACATATTGGGCAGGCTCCTGCAACACAAAGTTATTTACAGATCAATCGAATCATTCAGGCGGCACTGGATACCGGTGCACAGGCCATCCATCCAGGATATGGTTTTTTGTCCGAAAATGACCAGTTTGCCCTTGCTTGCCAGAAAAATAATATCGTGTTTATTGGCCCGCCAGTGGATGCAATTTTGGCAATGGGCTTGAAAGCAACCTCGAAAGCGCTGATGGAAAAAGCTGGTGTACCTTTAACTCCTGGCTACCATGGAAATAATCAGGATGCTGCTTTTCTGAAAGCACAGGCTGACCAGATCGGTTATCCAGTCCTGATCAAAGCCAGTGCTGGCGGCGGTGGTAAAGGCATGCGTCTTGTAGACCGTGCTGAAGATTTTTTGAGCCACCTTTCCTCGTGTAAAAGTGAAGCCAAATCCAGCTTTGGTAATGATGATGTATTAATTGAACGCTATGTGTTACAGCCACGTCATATTGAAGTGCAAGTATTTGGTGATACTCATGGCAACTATGTGCATTTGTTTGAACGTGATTGTTCAGTACAGCGCCGCCACCAGAAAGTGCTGGAAGAAGCCCCTGCACCACAAATGCCATCCAATAAACTGGCCACTATGCGTCAGGCTGCAATTGATGCGGCACGTGCCGTAAATTATGTTGGTGCTGGTACAGTCGAGTTTATTGTAGAGCAAGATGGTACAGCGTATTTTATGGAAATGAATACGCGTTTGCAGGTTGAACATCCAGTCACAGAAATGATCACGGGTGAAGATTTGGTAGAGTGGCAACTGCGCGTTGCCTTTGGAGAACCTTTGCCTAAACAGCAACATGAATTACAGATTCATGGTCATGCCATTGAGGCGCGTGTTTATGCGGAGGAACCAGGAAAGGGGTTCTTGCCTGCTATAGGTAAAATCAGCTATCTACACTATCCGGAACAAAATGCAGCGATTCGTGTTGATAGCGGAATTGTTGAAGGTGATGAAATCACGACCTATTATGACCCGATGATTGCCAAATTAATCGTTTGGGGCAAAAATCGTGAGGCTGCACTGATACAGATGCACCATGCCTTAAGTCAGTTTCATGTAGACGGCTTGGGCAACAACATTGCTTTCCTCGACCGTTTAGTACTCAGTAACTCTTTCAAACAAGCAAAACTAGACACGAACCTTATCCAGCGCGAGCATAATTTCCTATTCAATATAGCGCTAAAGATTGATGCCAAACTTGTGATCTTTGCTGCATTTATTGAACTGTTGACACTGTTTAAGAAAAATACACAAACTGTTGCAGCAGTCTGGCAGGCACAGCCACTTTGGCGCTTAAACGTCAGTAGTCAGTATCATATCGAATTGAAATATGGTCCTGAGACAATCAAAGTACAGTTCACTGTAGAAGAAGAAGGTTTTACTGCCCAGTACCTGCAACAATCCTACCGAATTTCGGGTAAATTGCTGGATCAAAATACCGTACATGTACATCTGGATAACCAACAACAAAAATTGGCTTTTAGTCAGCAAGATCAACACCTCACCCTGTTTAAATCAGGTCAAAGTTATAAGTTTGAATATATCAATCCAGATTATGCTCAAGAAGATAGTGGCACAGATGATAGTAACCTGAAAGCCCCTATGCCGGGCGTGATTACCCAAGTGTTATTTACAGCAAATGATGAGGTGAAAAAAGACGAAGTGTTAATGACACTGGAGGCAATGAAAATGGAATACTCTATTCGAGCACCAAGTGACGGCATTATCACCTCTGCTTACTTCCAAGTGGGAGACCAAGTCAAAGCTGGAGATGAACTTTTGGAATTCCAGCCTTTTGAGGAGGCTGTAGCATGAGTGAATTTGTCAAAATTGTCGAAGTCGGGCCACGCGATGGCCTGCAAAATGAAAAACAGCCTTTAACGATTGGCCAACGCTGTGACTTAATTCTTGATTTGATGAAAACTGGTCTGCGTTCAATTGAAGTGGGTTCTTGTGTTTCTGCCAAATGGGTACCCCAGATGGCGTACAGTGATGAACTATACGCCATGTTACCCCAAAATACGGATATCAGCTTTAGTCTGCTCACGCCGAATATCAAGGGATTTGAAGCAGCAAAAGCGGTTAATTGTCAGGAAGTTGCTGTGTTTACCGCAGCATCAGAAAGCTTTACCCACAAAAACATCAACTGCTCGATTGCTGAAAGTTTTGACAAGTTTGCCGATATTTTTCAGGCTGCCAAAAGCAGTAATATCCGAGTGCGTGGCTACGTCTCTTGTATTGTTGACTGTCCTTATGAGGGCGCGATTGATCCTCGTCAGGTTGCACAGGTGGTGAAAAAACTCTATGAGATGGGCTGCTATGAAGTCTCTCTCGGAGATACCATTGGCACAGCAACCCCAGATCGGGTAAAAAAAGTTTGGCAGGCTTGTCTGGCGGAGCTTGATGCTTCGGTGCTGGCTGGACATTTTCATAATACCTATGGCATGGCCATCGCCAACATTTATGAATCCTTACAGCATGGTATCAGGGTGTTTGATTCCTCGATTGCAGGATTGGGAGGCTGTCCTTATGCCAAAGGAGCATCAGGCAATGTTTCTACCGAGGACTTATATTACCTGCTCTCACATATGGGATTTGAAACTGGACTGAATCTGGACGCCCTGATGCAAGCTAGCCAGAATATTAGTCAGGTGCTACAGCGAGACAATCCATCCCATTATGCCAATGCTTACTGGCAAACTCGCTGCGCTTAAACAATACGGTTTCGTACTCATAGCCGTTATTGATGAGGAAATGCTCAGCACAATGCTGGAACAATAAAATAAGTAGAGAAAACAATATGTCAAATAAAGTATTTCAAAGTGCAGCGGATGCACTCCAAGACATCGTAAATGATGGTCAAACATTTGCCGTGGGTGGTTTTGGCTTATGCGGGATTCCAGAAGCCTTGATTGCTGCCTTAAAAGAAACTGGTGCCAAAGAACTCACCTGTATTTCCAACAATGCTGGTGTCGATGGCTTTGGTTTAGGGCTTTTACTGGAAACCAAACAGATTAAAAAAATGATTTCGTCGTATGTCGGTGAGAATAAAGAGTTTGAACGCCAGTATTTAAGTGGTGAACTTGAGGTTGAACTGACTCCGCAAGGCACACTGGCAGAAAAGCTGCGTGCTGGCGGTGCAGGTATCCCGGCTTTCTTTACTCAGACTGGTGTGGGCACTTTAATTGCAGAAGGTAAAGAAGTGCGTGAATTTGACGGCAAAGAATATATTCTAGAACATTCTTTAACCGCAGATGTGGCTCTTGTCAAAGCTTATAAAGCAGATAAAGCCGGTAATCTGGTATTCCGTAAAACCGCACGTAATTTTAACCCGATGTGTGCCATGGCTGGGAAAGTGACTGTGGCAGAAGTCGAGCAACTGGTCGAAATTGGAGAATTGGATCCAGATGAAATCCATTTGCCGGGCATTTATGTCAATCGCATTATCGTGAATGCAAATCCTGAAAAACGCATCGAACAAATGACTTTAAAAGCGGAGGTTGTGTAATTATGTCTTGGACTCGTAATGAAATGGCACAACGTGCCGCACAAGAACTACAAGATGGATTCTACGTCAATTTGGGGATTGGCCTACCCACTCTGGCCGCTAACTATATTCCTGCCAACATTAATGTCTGGTTACAGTCAGAAAATGGTTTACTCGGCATCGGCGAGTTTCCTACTGCTGAAACAGTAGATGCCGACTTGATCAATGCGGGTAAACAGATTGTTACTGCGAGTCCGGGTGCTTCATTTTTCTCCAGTGCAGAATCGTTTGCCATGATCCGTGGTGGGCATGTCAATATCGCCATTCTGGGTGCAATGGAAGTCTCTGAAACTGGTGATCTGGCGAACTGGATGATTCCGGGTAAAAAGGTTAAAGGTATGGGGGGCGCGATGGATCTGGTGGCTGGCGTCCAGAAAGTCGTCGTTTTGATGGAGCACTGCGCCAAGGATGGTACGCCAAAGATCGTCAAGCAATGTAGCCTGCCTCTCACTGGTAAATCTGTGGTGAGCCGAATTATTACCGATCTTGGTGTAATGGATATTACTGCTCAAGGTGTTGAGTTGATCGAACTTGCGGATGGTGTGAGTTTTGAACAGATTCAACAAGTTACTGGTGTGCCATTAATTAATAAATGTCAGGCCCATCATCTGCATGCACAAGCGGTCTGTGTTTAAGTACCGTCTACAAAAAATAACTGAAAGTTGCCGCAAGTCTTGCCTAACCACATGCCTTGCGGCCCAAAATAAATCGTGGTTTGAAGACCCAAAAGATGCAGTAAGTTAGCTCAATTGACCAAAATAAAAATAATCCAATATATTGAATAAATTAATAAAAACAGCAAGTTAAATTCAAAAATAAATGTCTAAAAAATCAAAAATAGCTGGTTTCCAACACGATCAAGGTATGTAAGTCGCTGTTTCAGCATCCCTGCATAGATTAGTTTTTAAGGAAAAAATATAGTTTTGAACGTAATTAGTAAACAAAAGCTTAGTGCTTATAACGTTACATGCCGTGTCCTTTATAAATGCCAGAATATCGTCAATGCTTGCACCTTGTCTAAAAATTCGGCTTAGGCATTCTTGATTTGTTATTGATTATGTTATCTGGTTCCGAATAGAGCACGATCCAACGATTGAATCCAAATGGATGATCTAAATGAAAAAAGCCCAGACATCCTGCCTGAGCTTTTTCCGTATTTACGTTTAGGGTCAACTCCTGTCATCCCTCACGTTCCTGATGCGAGAACTTATTATTTTTGTTTGATGTTCCGGAACATCCTGTTCCTCAATGAGTTCAGAATAAGAAATTTGACCCAGCTTGAATATGGGACATTATCCTCTATGCTTGTAAGATATAACTTACAGTACTAAAAAAGGCATGTAATAATATAAATATTCGATACAATCATCCTCCCAAATGAATGTATTTCGAAATTTTCAGTTAAGAAAAGCATATTGTGATTATGGAATAATTGACATGTTTAAGCTAGACAGCAAACTTCTTGAGATTTTTTATTATATTTACAAATATAAGAACGTTTCTGCGGCGGCTGAAACATTGGGGCTGAGTCAGCCGGCAGTGAGCAACTGTCTTAATAAAATTAGAACACATTTTAATGACCCACTATTTTTGCGCGTGGGCAATGAAATGGTACCAACCGAGTTGGCTAAGCAATTATTTTCTCCAATCAGTGAAATTATTGGCAAGATTGAAAGTGTGAATAATTTTAAAGTTGATTTTACTCCGAATCAGTCTGATCAGTTATTTAGTATTGCCATGACCGATGTGTCACATCTAGTGTTGTTGCCAAAACTCGCCAAATACTTAAAACAATATGCTCCCTCTATTCGATTAAAAGTTCGCCCAATCAGCCGTGAAACCAGCTACCAGATGGCGAATGGTGAAATTGATTTAGCGATTGGCTTTTTACCAGAGTTTGATCAAGGCTTTTATCAGCAACAATTATTTTCCCAATATTATGTGGTGATTAGCCGCAAGGATCATCCACGAATTCAATCTGACCATCTCGATATTGAAACCTATATTCGGGAATCGCATGTCGATGTAGATACTAGTATTGGTCATTATCACATTGAAAATGAATTAATCAGCCGAGGTCTAAAGCGTAATATTTTAATGACCTTGCCAAGTTATCTGGGTGTTGGGCTGGTGGTACAGGAAACTGATGCTATTGCCACGATTCCTTATTATCTCAGTGAAGTTTTACTCTCGCGGGGTAATCTGAAAATATTACAAGCACCCTTAGACTTCCCGACTTATCCTGTACGGCAATATTGGCATACCTCTTGTCATCATCAGAGCAGTAACCAGTGGTTAAGAAAAGTCATATTTGATTTATTCAGCGCACTTCCTTAGCCAGAAACTCATGTTATTGAAAGATGTGGTGAGCTCGCAGAGAAATGCGGGCATTTTTTCGTGCAAATTCATAGAAAGCAGTGAACTGCTTTCAGTAATTTAGAGATGCTAAATGGACTGCCACCACTCTCCTAGACAAATATCGTCTATTCTTGGACTGCTCC